>JAQGNM010000506.1 GCA_028291845.1 Massilia sp.
CCTTGGCCTGGGCGGCGTTGGGCAGTTCGCCGTTCAGCAGCAGGTAGCAGGTTTCCAGGAAGTCGCAGTTCTCGGCCAGCTGCTCGATCGGGTAGCCACGGTACTGCAGCTCGCCCTTGTCGCCGTCAATGTAGGTGATCGACGAGTTGCAGGCGGCGGTCGACATGAAGCCGGGGTCGTAGGTGAACTTGCCGGTCTGGGCATACAGCTTGCGGATGTCGATGACGTCCGGGCCGACGGTGCCCTTGTAGATCGGCATTTCGACGGCAGCGCTGCCATCGGAAAACGACAGGGTGGCTTTGGTATCGGAGATATTCATGGCACTTCCTTATGGATGCGAATCTTCTATAAAAATACGGACTGCGCCTCGGGCTTTCGGCGCGTAACGTCCTACGCTTGCCGCAGCCGCGCCAGCAAAGCGCGCACATTCGGCAGGTCGACCTCGCCTTCGGGTTCGGAGCGCGCCAGCAACAGGTCCATCAGCGGCTGATCGGCAAGGTCCAGCAGGCGGGTCAGAGCATCGACGTCGTCGTCGCTCAGATCGGCCTCGTGCGCATCGAGAAAGCGCGTCAGGATCAGGTCGTTTTCAAGCAGCCCCCGGCGGCTGCGCCAGCGCAGACGGGCGCGATTTGCCGGGTCGGATTGATGTGTCGTCACAAGTGATTCCGTTGTTGGGTCAACATCATACGCCGTCTGCCCTGATTCGGCAGTACGGTAGTAATACTATAAGTAGTGCGCTTGCTCTAAACGGAACGGCGCACCATCAATTCCTTGATCTTGCCGATTGCCTTGTTCGGGTTCAAACCTTTCGGGCAAACGTCGACGCAATTCATGATCGAGTGGCAGCGGAACAGGCGGTACGGATCTTCCAGGTTGTCCAGGCGCTGCGCAGTTGCTTCGTCGCGCGAATCGGCGATGAAACGGTAGGCTTGCAACAGGCCGGCCGGTCCCACGAACTTGTCCGGATTCCACCAGAACGACGGGCACGAGGTCGAGCAGCACGCGCACAGGATGCACTCGTACAGGCCGTCGAGCTCTTCGCGCTCGGTCGGCGTTTGCAGGCGCTCTTTCTCCGGACGGATCGAATCGTTGATCAGGTACGGCTTGATCGAATCGTACTGCTTGAAAAATTGCGTCATGTCGACGATCAGGTCGCGGATGACAGGCAAGCCCGGCAGCGGACGCAGCACGATCGGCTGGGTCAGCTCGTTCAGGTTGGTGGTGCAAGCCAGGCCGTTCTTGCCGTTGATGTTCATGGCGTCCGAGCCGCACACGCCTTCGCGGCAGGAGCGGCGCAGCGACAGCGAATCGTCGACGTCGGACTTGATGCGCTGCAGGGCGTCGAGCAGCATCTTGTCGTTGTCTTGCAGCTCGACCGTGACGTCCTGCATGTACGGCTTGGCGTCGGTGTCCGGATCGTAGCGGTAGATCTTCAGTTTTACAGTGCGTGTCATGTTCTGACCTTAGAAAGTACGTGGTTTCGGCTTGAAGGTATCGACCGTCAGCGGTTTTGTAATCACCGGCTTGTACTCAAGACGGTTGCCCTGGGAGAACCACAGGGTGTGCTTCATCCACACCTCATCGTCGCGGGTCGGGTAATCGCTGTGCGCGTGGGCGCCGCGCGATTCCTTGCGGGCCAGGGCCGAGGTGATGGTCGCCTTGGCGGTTTCGATCAGGTTGTCCAGCTCGAGCGCTTCGACGCGCGCGGTGTTGAACACTTTCGATTTGTCCTTGAAGGCAACGTTCTTGCGGCGCTCATCGAGCTTCATGATTTCGTCGTAACCCTGCTGCAGCAAGGTTTCGGTACGGAACACGCCGCAGTACTTTTGCATGGTGGCGCGGATGGCGTTGGCGACGTCCTGCACCTTCTCGGTGCCGTTCGAATTCTCCAGTGCGTTCAGGCGGTTCATGGCGAATTCGGCGGCATCTGCCGGCAGCGGCTTGTTGTCTTTTTCTTTCAGCTTCGAGGCCACCACGTGGTTGCCGGCGGCGCGGCCGAACACCACCAGGTCGAGCAGCGAATTGGTGCCGAGGCGGTTGGCGCCGTGCACCGACACGCAGGCGCACTCGCCGATCGCGTACAAGCCGTTGACGACGGCGACCGGGTTGCCATCCTTGGGCGCGACGACCTGGCCGTGGATGTTGGTCGGAATGCCGCCCATCTGGTAGTGAATCGTCGGCACGACCGGAATCGGCTCCTTGGTGGCATCGACGTTGGCGAACTTGTGGCCGATTTCCAGAATCGACGGCAGGCGCTTTTCGATGGTCTCGGCGCCGATGTGGCGCAGGTCCAGCAGCACGTGGTCCTTGTTCGGTCCGCAGCCGCGGCCTTCCTTGATTTCCTGGTCCATCGAACGCGACACGAAGTCGCGCGGCGCCAGGTCTTTCAGGGTCGGCGCGTAACGCTCCATGAAGCGCTCGCCGTTGCTGTTGATCAAGATACCGCCCTCGCCGCGCACACCCTCGGTGATCAGCACGCCGGCACCGGACACGCCGGTCGGGTGGAACTGCCAGAATTCCATGTCCTGCAGCGGCAGGCCGGCGCGCGCCGCCATCCCCATGCCGTCGCCGGTATTGATGAAGGCGTTGGTCGATGCCGCAAAAATACGGCCGGCGCCGCCGGTTGCCATGATGGTGGTTTTTGCTTCCAGGATCATGCATTCGCCCGTTTCCATCTCCAGGGCGACCACGCCGACGACGTCGCCGTCGGCATCGCGGATCAGGTCGAGCGCCATCCATTC
>JAQGNM010000574.1 GCA_028291845.1 Massilia sp.
AGCTGAACACCGTTGGTGGCGGGTATCCCGAAGCTGTACTGATCGGCAGTCGTCCAAGTCGTGTTACCGGTGTTTTGCATGACGATTCTAAGCGCGTAGCTCTGCCCGGCCGTCATCTGGGCAGGCACAGACTGCGCAAGCACTACCGCAGCATTGATGCGTGGCGGAGCGACGACATTGATCACCAAATTGGTGCTCATCGCCCCGAACCATTCCACCCCATCCTGCACCATCTGCCACTGGAAGTTGTAGTTCCCGGGCGTCGACGGCGCGATCACTTGAAAAGTAAAAGTCGCCGTCTGTCCAGGCGCCACATCGCCCGCCATGCCGACTCTGGCGCCGCTCCAGGTGACGTTGTCGATCGGATTTTGTGATCCCAGCGCGTGCGAGGTCGAGGACGACCAGGTCTTGGTGCCGCTGTTGTACATGCTCACGGTAACGGTGTAGGCCGTACCGACCGTCATCGTGGTCGGTAACGACTGCGAACTGAAGCTTGAATAGTTGTATGGCGGCTCCTCATCCGGCGGCGGTTGCGGGCGCAGTACACCGGCTGCGGGTTCGTCGGCGGCGCGGGTTGCTTGTGCGTGCGCATTCAAGCCGGTGAAGAGCAATAACAGCAGCAGGCCGGCCAGCAGCGCGCGCGACAGCAAGTGCATACGAGCGATCATTTCTTCACCTCGGCAACCTGGTGGCTGTGCAAATAGATGTACTGGGTCGACTGGGCCGGATTCGGTCCTCCCGTTCGCCGTGTATAAAGCAGTTGGCCGGCCGGGCTGTAGACGCTGATGGTCACGGTGCCGTCGACGGCGCTGGTCTTGACGCGGCGGCCGAAGCCGTCGTAGACGTAAGTGTCGGGATTGGCGGCAGTGCTCAGGCGGTTGCCGAGATCGAAGGCAAAGGCCTGGCCGTTGCGGGAAGTGACGTTGCCGCGGTTGTCGTAGGCATAGTTATACGTAAAACCGCCGGCGGTGCTTTGCAGGCTGTCGAGCAGGTTGCGGGCGCCGTAGTTGTAGCTGTTGACCCTGCCGCCGATGGTGCTGGTCTTGATATTGTCGAGCACATCGTAACCGTAGCTGGCGTTGCCCCAGATCGCGGGTGCGTTGGCAACAGTAAGGCGATCGAGGCCGTCATAGGCCATCGAACGAACCGAGCCATTACCGTGATCGGTGATTGACGCGACGTTGCCGTTGGCATCGTAGGCATATCCGTCATGGATCACGCCGGCATCCTGAGAAATTTCTGGCAAACCCCGTGTATTTTGCGTCAGGGTACGGACGCGGCCGTTTCCGTAAGTGAAGCCGGATACAGCGCCGCTCGGATGGTAGCCGATTGCGGTGGCGTAGGTGCCCACATGCGAAGGACGACCCAGCGCATCAGGATCGTAGCTTACGGTGCGGTTGGTGATCGCGTTGGTCGCTGCCGGATAGGTCAGTTGGACGGGATGGCCGTTGGCGTTGTAGTCGGTCCTGAGCGTGTAAGTCTGGCCCTCGAACGCCAGAGACTGACTGGTCGGCAGGCGGCGGCTGTTGTAGTTCATGGTCCATACCGCGCCCGCAGAGCTCACTGTCTTGGGCTGGCCGTCCGGCCAGTAAGTGCGCGTCACCGAAGGACTGGCATCCCCGTATTTGGTCGTCCGCAGGCGGTTCATGGCGTCGTACGTGTAGGATATTTTTGCTGTGCTTGCCACACTGCTGGCACTGCAGGTGGCGGTGGACGTGAATGTCGTGCCTGCCGCGCGCCAGGTGACGTTGCCCGCATCGTCGAGCGACTGCACGGTGGAGCCGGTTTCCGGCTGGATGGTTTTGCACAAGCGGCCGTGGGTATCGTTCACAAAAGTGCGGGTGGCGGAAACCCCATTGCCGCTACGGGTAACTGCTTTGGGAAGACCGAAGACATTGCGGGTGATTGCCACCACCAGGGATTCCGGCGCAATGATGCCGGTGACTGCATCTTCGGTGGGGCTGTCGAAAGCCTGAAAACTGAAACGGGTGATATTGTTGCGGGGATCGCGCACCACTTTTTGAAATCCGGATTCGTAAGTGGTGTAAGTCGACAAGGGTCCCAGTTCGCTGTCGGCACGCACTTGCTCGGTACGGCCGAGTGCGTCGTAGAAGGTTCGCACCCCCTTCGTCAGATCGGCGCCATACCCTCTCTGCGGATACGATGAAAAGCATGGCCGGCCAGCGTGATCGAATTCGGTCTTGACAAAGGTCTGGCTGGCGGCATTGCCAACTTCGTAAGTCCAGGTGTACGCGGGCCCGCAATTGCCTCCGGCCTCGCCTGGACTAGTGCAGCTTGACCAGCGGCGCGGTCCGCCGTATCAAAAACCGCGCCAGCGCCAGCAAACCGGTACGCACCGTCCCCAGCACCGCGCGGTGGTGCATCAGGTGCAGGCTGACGTACATCATGCGGGCGAACATGCCTTCGACGAACCAGTTGAAGCCTTGCAGCGCACCCATCAGGCTGCCCACCGAGGTGCTGTTGCCGACCGAGACCAGCGAGCCGTAGTCGGTGTAGACATAACCCTTGGCGGGCGGCGGCTGCCCCTTCGCTTCGCGCACAAAGCGGTCGAGCAGGTAGTCGGCCTGCTGGTGCGCGGCCTGGGCGCGCGGCGGCACGCTGGCGCCCTTGGCGTCGACGCAGGCGGCGCAGTCGCCGAGCGCATAAATGTTGGCGAAGCCCTTGACCTGCAGCCTGTCGTCGACCTCGATCTGGCCGCCGCGGCCGACCGGCAAGCCCAGTTCGGACAGCCACTGCGGGGCGCGGATGCCGGCGGCCCACACGCACACGTCGGCCGGATAGGTGTTGCCGGCGGCGTCGATCACCTGGTCCGGCTTGATCTGGGTCACCTTGCAATCGGTGACCACCTTGATGGCGCGCTGGTGCAGCAAGCCGAGCGCGGCGCTCGAGACTTTTTCCGGCAGCGGCGAGAGGATACGCGGCGCCCCTTCCAGCAAGGTCAGGTGCACATCGCGCATGGCGTCGAGGTGTTCGAAGCCATAACTGGCGTAGACGCTGCTCGCCTCGCGCAGTTCGGCGGCCAGCTCGACCCCGGTGGCGCCGGCGCCGATGATGACGATGTCGACGCTGCCCTTGGCCGCCACCGGGCCGGCAGCGGGCTTGACGAAGCTGACCACGCTGTCGTCGACAACAGCTTGCGGCGCGCCGGAGGTGGCCTCGAGGAAGGCGCGCGTGGGCTGCGCGGCGGCATGCCTGCCGCGGCTCTGGTCGGCAATCGCCATCAGCCGCAGCAGTTTCAGGCGGAAACGTTCGGCGTCCTCGGTGGCGTTCAGCGAGATGGTGTTTTCCTGCGCGCCCGGCACGCCGAAATAGTTCGAGGTGCTGCCGACCGCCATTACCAATTTACTGAACATCACCCTGCGCGCCGGCAGCACTTCTTCGTTACCGCTGCGCACCGCGGCCACATCGATATGGCCACCGCCAGTGTCCAGGCCGGTCATGGCGCCGTAGATGAAGGTAAAACCGTTGTCGTGCGCCAGCATCTGGTACGACAGGCCTTCCTGGTGGATGTCGAGGGTGCCGGCGGCCACCTCGTGCAGCGAAGGCTTCCAGATGTGATACAGGCGGCTGTCGACCAGCGCCACCTTGGCCGGCCCCAGCTTGCGCCCCAGTTTGCAGGCCAGCTCCAGGCCGCCCGCCCCACCGCCGACCACCACGATCTCGCTGCGCACTCGCTTCTCCTTGTCAGATACGATATAAAAAAATGGTGTGTCCGACATTGTCGGACACGCCATCAGTCTACACCGGCGCCGCGCCGGGCGGCGGCGCCGCTCTAATCGCCGTGCCTGCCGTGACCGTTGCCGTTGCCATGACCGTTGCCACGGCCGTTGCCGCGGTCGTCATGGCCACGGTCGGGACCGCGGTCATGGCCGCGGTCATGTCCGCGATCGTGGCCGCGGTGATCGTCGCGGTGGTCGTTGCGAAACTCGCGATGCGGTTCGCGGTAAAAGTTCTCGCGCACCACCACCGGGCGGTCGCGGTAATGCTGGCGATATCGCGGCGCGTAGGTATTGTTGTACCAGCTTTCCTGCACGAAATACACCTGGCGGCCGCAGGCGTTATAGCGGTAGCAATGCTTGGCCCAGTGGCGACGATGGCCTTCCGGCACGCGCAGGTAGACCGGCGCACCGACGAAGCGGCGCTCCACTACCACCGGCTGCGGCGAGTACAACACCGGTGGCGGATAGCCGCCGATGTTCAACTGGCCGTAAAAGCCCGGCTGGCCGACACTGATGTTGACCTGGGCCGCGGCCGGCGCGGCGATGCCGACGCCGGCGGCGATGGTGGCGATGGCCAGGACGGCCCTGGCGCTGGAAGTAAAATTCATGATCGTCGTCCCCTGTGTTGTTCTGTCACGATGGCCGCACTTTATCAGAGTGCGCAACACTGTCTGTACGCCATGGCACCATTCTTACCCTTCTTACATGTCGTAACAAGCGCTCCATACCAACGATCCGCCTCACATGGTCTTGAACAGCGCCATGAACGGCTGGCTGACCGCCAGGGTTTCCGGCCGCGTTTTCAGTTTCAGTACGCCGCGCCCCATGTCGTCGCGGCTGATGGCGGCGATCGCCTTCAGGTTGACGATGGTGGAGCGGTGAATCTGCTTGAAAATGGCGGGATCGAGCACCTCGAGCAGTTCGCGGATCGGTTTGCGCAGCAGCGCTTCGCCGGCTGCCGTCATCACCACCGTGTACTTCGAGTCGGATTGAAAATACGCGATGTCCTCGACCATGATCAATTTCGTCTCGTTGCCCGAACTTGCGGTCAGCCACACCAGCGGCGGATTGCGCGGCTTCGATGGCGCCGCGCCGAGCTGGCGCAACAGTTCGGCCAGTTGCGCCGGGTCGGCGCCGGCGCCCGCCCTGGCGCGGCTTTGCAGGCGCTGCACCGTGGCCGCCAGGCGCACCGGGTTCAGCGGTTTTTGCAGGTAGTCGACGGCGCCGCGCTCGAAGGCGTCGATGGCGTACTGCTCGTAGGCGGTGACGAACACCACCTGGGTGCGCGGGCTGCAGGTCGCCAGCGCCGCCGCCACCTCCAGCCCCGACAGGCCCGGCATGCGGATATCGAGAAAGGCCACGTCCGGCTGCTGCGCGGCGATCGCTTCGAGCGCGGCGGCGCCGTCTTCGCAGGCAGCGACGATCTCCAGCTGCGGCCAGGCGCGCTGCAATTGCTGCACCAGTTCTTCGCGCAGCAGCGCTTCGTCTTCGGCGATCACGCAGCTGGTCATTGGACACTCCCGGGGACACTGATGGTGGCCGCCACCCCGGCCGGAAAATTGGCGACGATATTGAAGGCCGCGGCGGCGCCGTAGGCCAGGCGCAAGCGCTCGCGCACATTGCGCAGGCCGATGCCGGTGCCGGCCCCTTCGCTGGAGAAGCCGCGGCCGTCGTCGGCCACCGTCACCGCCACGCCGCCGCAGGGCATGCGGGCGTCGCCCGGAATCTCGCGCGCCAGTATCCACACGGTGCCGCCGCCGCTTTGCGGTTCGAGCCCATGCTTGATGGCGTTTTCCACCAGGGTCTGCAGCATCATCGGCGGGAAGGCCATGCCGCGCAGGTGCAGCGGCACGTCGATCTGCAGGTTCAGCCGCGCACCCATGCGAATTTTCAGGATGTCGAGGTAGGCGTGGGCCCGTTCCAGTTCGACGCCGAGGGTCGACAGGTCGTCGCCTGTTCGCGGCAGCGAATGGCGCAGGTAGGTGATCAGGTTGCCCAGCATGGCGTCGGCGCGGGCCGGGTCGCTGCGGGTAAGGATCTGGGCGCTGGCCAGGGTGTTGTATAAAAAATGCGGCTCGACCTGGGCGTGCAGCAGCGACAATTTGGCGACCGTCAATTCCTTTTCGGTGGCCGATTCAACGGCCGCCACCTTCTCGGTGCGGCGCCGCTCGGCCACCCGGCGCGCAATCGCCCGCGACAGCGCTTCGGCGTTTTCCAGGTTGGTGGCGTAGTCGATGCAAAACCAGTCGGTCCAGGCGGCGCGCTCCGGCTCGCAGATCAGCATCACGCTGCCGGCGTCGCCGTTCGGGGTGACCGTCATCGATACCTGGTTGCGCATGCTGTGCATCGACACCACATGCTTCCACGATACCGAATCGCCCGGATAGGGGCTCGGCCGCTTGATGCGCACGCGGCTTTGCAGGCTGTCGCGCGCCGATTCGACGGCGTGCACGCCGGGCAGCTCGCGCATGGCCGCTTCCACCAGGTCGAACGCTTCGCCGGCCTCCATCGGCAGCTCGACCTGGCGGCGCTGGCGGCGCGACAAGGTGGCACTGCTGAGCTTGCCGGCGATCAGGCGCACCCGGTTGACGTGCGAAAAAGCCCCGGTGACGATCACCGCGATGAAAATAAAGCCGAAGCCGACGAAAAATCCCTCGCTCCTGGCGTTGCGGAAAAACAGTTCGTGGAGCGGGATGACGATCAACAGGTACATCACGAACCAGGCGAAGGCGAGGCGGAGAATGAAAAACAGGCTGGCAAACATGGCGGATCCCGAGGTGATTGAAGACGGCGCAACGATAGCAATCGCGTCCAGGCGCCGACGGCGGTTTCCGATGAAACCAGCATAGCGGCGACGAAGCGAGGCAAACCGGGGTCAGCCACCGCGAATTTTGCCCACAGTGCTGCCATAAATCAATAAAACAGCGGCTGCCGGCCGCGCGCCGGACCGGCAATGCTTCTCGTATGATGGCATTTTTGCCAGAGGAGCCGATCATGAGCATCCAGCCGCAGCACCCGCGCGCCATCGTCGTCCTGTTCGCCGCACTCGTGCTGGCGAGCCTGTCCGGCTGCCGCGAAAAGCACGAGCCGGTCAAACCAACGGTGGCGGTGGCGCCGGCGGGCAAGTAAGGGTAGACCCGGGGAAACCCGGGTAAACAAGGTAAACTGCAGCCTGTTTATTGTTAAGTCAGGCTGTCCATGTCGTTTGCTGCCCTCGGTTTGATCGATCCCCTGCTGCGCACCCTCGAAGAGCGCGGCTACAGCACCCCCACGCCGGTGCAGGCGCAGGCCATCCCGGCCGTGCTGGCCGCGCGCGACGTGTTCGCCGCCGCCCAGACCGGCACCGGCAAGACCGCCGCTTTTGCCCTGCCGATCCTGCAGATGCTGACCCTGTCGGGCCAGGTCAGCCCGAATTGCGTGCGCGCGCTGGTGCTGGTGCCGACGCGCGAGCTGGCCGAGCAGGTCCATGAAAGTTTCAAAACCTACGGCGCCAAGCTGCCGCTGCGCACCGCGGTGGCCTACGGCGGTGTCAGCATCAATCCGCAGATGATGAAATTGCGCAAAGGCGTCGACGTGCTGGTGGCCACCCCGGGGCGCCTGCTCGACCTGCAGCGCCAGAACGCCGTCAAGTTCGACCAGGTCGGCACGCTGGTGCTGGACGAAGCGGACCGCATGCTCGACCTGGGTTTTTCGCGCGAACTCGATGCGGTGTTCGCCGCCTTGCCGAGCCGCCGCCGCACCCTGCTGTTTTCCGCCACCTTTTCGGAAGCGATCCGCACCATGGCCGCCAGACTGCTGGCCGACCCGGTGCGGATCGAAGTGAGCGCGCCCAACACCACCGTCAAGGCGATCAGCCAGTGGCTGGTGCCGGTCGATAAGAAGCGAAAACCCGAGCTGTTCATGCACCTGCTGAAAAAGCACCGCTGGGGCCAGGTGCTGGTGTTCGTCAAGACCAGGAAAGGGGTCGACCAGCTGGTCGACACGCTCGAATCGCACGGGATTGCGGCCGACTCGATCCACGGCGACAAGCCGCAGCCGGCGCGCCTGCGCGCGCTCGAGCGCTTCAAGGCGGGCGAGGCGCGCATCCTGGTCGCCACCGACGTCGCCGCGCGCGGCCTGGACATCGACGACCTGCCGCTGGTGGTCAATTTCGACCTGCCGATCGTCGCCGAGGATTACGTGCACCGCACCGGCCGCACCGGACGGGCCGGCGCTTCGGGCGAGGCGGTGTCACTGGTGTGCGCCGACGAGGTGGTGCAGCTGGCCGCCATCGAGGTGCTGACCAAACAGACCTTGAAGCGGGTCGACGAAGCCGGCTTCGAGCCGGATCACCGCGTGCCGGTGACCGACACGCGTGGCGAAATCGTCAAAAAACCCAAAAAACCCAAGAAAGCGAAAACTCCCGGCAGCCTCCAGGTGGTGCAGGAAGACGTGCGCTTCAGGCGCTAGACGGGTCGATTCGCGGCCTGGCGTGCTACCGATTTTGCTGCGAGTGCATATACTTGTTCTTTTGCAATCGCACTGGACACCCATGACCGCAGCAACACCACCGGCCGATGCCGCCGACAGCAAGGCCGCCGCCACCAGGAAGGTCATCTACGCGG
>JAQGNM010000001.1 GCA_028291845.1 Massilia sp.
AGCTGAAAAACGTCGCCGGCCAGGCTTTCCACGGCGAAGTCCTCGTTGACCGTGCCGACCGCGTGACCTTGCGGTTCGAGCAGCACCGTGTAGTCGGCATTGTCGGGGATGGTGCCGCCGGAAGTGACGGCGGCCAGCTTGCCGCCGCGCCGCGCGCGCAAGGTGCCGCTGGCGGCGTCGCGGTGGATGTAGGCGCCGCGCTGGCCGGCGCGGGTGTTGTAGCCATCGGCCAGCATGCGCAGCACGGCGTCATACTGGTCGCGCGCCAGGTCAGCGTAGGGCGCGGCGCCGCGCAGCATGTCGAACAGCGCCTGTTCGCCCCATTCGAGGTTGCCGACTTCGGCGACGATGTGCTGGGCCAGCACATCGAGCGGCGCGCTTGGCACCCGCAGGGTATCGAGTTCACCGCGCCGCACGCAGTCGAGCAGCGCCGCGCACTCGACCAGGTCGTCGCGCGAAGTGGGGAACAGCCGGCCTTTCGGCACCCCGCCGACATGGTGGCCGGAGCGGCCGACGCGCTGCAGCAGAGAAGCGATATTACGGGGCGAGCCGACCTGGCACACCAGGTCGACGTCGCCGATGTCGATGCCCAGTTCCAGCGAGGCGGTGGCAATCAAGACTTGCAGCTCGCCGCGCTTCAAGCGCTGTTCGGCATCCAGCCGGTATTCCTTGGCCAGGCTGCCGTGGTGGGCCGCCACCAGCTCGGCGCCCAATCGTTCGCCCAGGTGGCGCGCGATGCGCTCGGCCATGCGGCGCGTGTTCACGAAGATCAGCGTGGTCTTGTGCAGCACCGCCAGTTCGGCCATGCGGTCGTATACGCGCTCCCATACTTCGTTGGGCAGGACAGCTTCCAGCGGCACCGGCGGCAGTTCGAGCGCGAGGTCGCGCGCACGCACGTGGCCGACGTCGACGATGGCGCAATCCTGCTTCGGGCCGACCAAAAATTCGGCGACTTTCGAGAGGGGCTTCTGGGTCGCCGACAAGGCCACGCGCACCGGTTTGCGGGGGCACAGATGATCCAGCCGTTCGAGGCTCAAGGTCAGGTGGCTGCCGCGCTTGCCGCCGGCCACCGCGTGGATCTCGTCGACGATCACAGTTTTTACGCTGGCCAGCATCGCGCGGCCGCTGTCGGACCCGAGCAGCACATATAGCGACTCAGGCGTCGTCACCAGGATGTGCGGCGCACGCCGCTTCATGGCGTTGCGTTCGGCCGGCGTGGTGTCGCCGGTGCGCACGGCGCTGCGAATGCCGTGCGGCCGCATGCCCATCGCCGCCAGCCGCGCGCCGATGCCGGCCAGCGGCGCCTCCAGGTTGACCTTGATATCGTTCGACAGCGCCTTCAGCGGCGAGACGTACAGCACCTGGGTGGCGTCCGGCAGCGGCCCGGCGCCGCTCTCGCGCACCAGGGCGTCGATCGCCGCCAGGAAGGCCGTCAGGGTCTTGCCGGAACCGGTGGGCGCCGCCACCAGGGTATTGCGCCCGCTCTGGATCAGCGGCCAGGCGCGCAGTTGCGCCTCGGTGGCGGCCGGGAAGGCGGCGTCGAACCAGGCCGCCACGGCCGGGTGGAAGCTGTGGGTGGAGGTGGTGGGGAGGGTGGGCGCGCGCTTGTTCACTGCACTATATATATGGTCGAAACAGCCGGAAGCAAGCGCATTGGCAAGCGATTATGCACGATCTTGCATAATCGGCAGTCCATCAAAACCCGGTCTGGATCGGCTGGGTGTGCGTCACGGTCGGCGGCGCGGTAAAGTATTTGCCGACCAGTTCGCGCCACGATTGAAAGTCGGCGCTCTGGCGAAAGTGCACTTCGTGGTCTTCCAGCGTCTCCCAGCCGACGATCAGGATATACATGTCCGGCTCCTCGATGCGCTGCTCGATGCGCATCGACTGGCAACCGCGCGCACGGCGAAACAGCGGCGCGGCCTCGGCCACGGCGTTGAGAAAAGCCTCGCTGGTGCCGGGCTGGATGCGGATTTCGGCGAATTCGGTGATCATTTCTGTCCTCGGGTGTGTGAAAGTGGGTGACAGCTTAGCATTCTGGCTGGTGCGCTGCACTCGCACGGCCCGTGCGTCTGTGCCTCGCCGGATTTTGCGCGACCACATCCGGACAGATAAAGCGTACAAAATTCTTTACTTGGCATAAAAGCAACGAACGAGACGTCATTGTTTACATGAGTTCAACCGGCTAGCCGGTCTGAATGGAACAAACTCATCGAAGCCGATTCCATGCCCTTGCTGACCATTGATATCGCAAGTGCGAGCGCGGTGATCGAGGATCCAGTGGAGTCGGAATTTGCATTCAGATGGTCGCGAGATGGCGACGCGGCCGCACTCTTATAGCATGACCAGCCATTGGCCTTCACGTCCACAACAAGGCGACTTGGCTATTCCAAAGCCGTCATCGTCACCTCGCCATTTGCAAGCGTCTGGGAGCAAGCAAAGTAGGACAGGGCCTTCATCGAGCCAACCGAAACCAATGAACCGAGCTCCCTCAGCCCCGATTGGATGATGTGACTGCGATAGGTGTAGCATTGCGATCGCCGGCTTGCGCCAAAAGCGTTTCGTCGGAATCGACCGATACGGGTTGGGTGTCGTACTTGTCCACATGGGAGCTTGATTGTGAGTGATTCCATTTCGGCCGGCGAGATCGGATCACGGATGAAAAGTGGTACAGCGGGGATAGCATTCGGGATTGTAATGGTTGTGGGCAGCACGCCCTGCACGCTCGCTATACTGCTGCTTGTCTCAATTGTGGCAAACCGAGAGGCTGGGGAGCCTGCCGGCGGGGACGCACTCGGATTAATGATGATCTCGCTAATGGCATATGCCATCGCTCTTCTCAGTTTTGCCGCTGGACTGATATATTTCAGTTCCGCCGTACTGGTCAAGAAATTGACGTTACCTCCCTGGCAGTGGTTTTGTATCGCCTATTCGTTCGCCCACGTTATCGTGCCAATAATATATTTTTCTACCAGATAGACGCAGCCAACGTCAGCGATTTGTCCAATCAAGCGACTCGACCGCGCAGTGACCGATCAGGTCGGCGAATTCGGCGCTATCTGCAAACACTTTTCAGGCTGAAGCATCAATTTTCGGTCATTCTTTCCATATGCTGATCCTCGAATTTCCCAACGAAAAACATCGCGCTGCCTATGAAGAGATGGTTCATCGGTGGCGCACTGTCGAAACGCCCACCTCTCCGGGTAAGCTTTTTGCGGGAAAAGACTTCGACGAATTCCTGTTGATCGTCCAGCGCGAACCGACCGAATCGGATCCGGCGAGAGTGCCCGCACACTTGTTTCTTCTCGCCGATACCGAAAGTTCGAAACTTTACGGTGCCATCCAGATTCGCCACCACATCCACCATCCGAACCTCATCGAGGCCGGTGGCCACATTGGCTACGGCATCTGCCCAAGCGAAAGGCGCAAGGGTTATGCGACAAGAATGCTGGCCTTGGCTATTCCCGAAGCAAAGAAAATCGGACTTTCGCACCTGCTTGTCACCTGCAAGGACGCGAATGTTGGATCGCGGAAGGTCATCGAATCGAATGGTGGCGTTTTTGAACGCACTGCCTTCGACGAGGGACAACTGGCGCGCCGCTATTGGATTAAGATCGGTTAGGGAGTTGTCGGCTCCCCCGATTTTGCGGAT
>JAQGNM010000023.1 GCA_028291845.1 Massilia sp.
ACTCGAGATCGCCCGTGCCCTGTGCTGCGATCCGGCGCTGCTGCTGCTCGACGAACCGGCAGCCGGCCTGCGGCACCTCGAAAAACGCGCGCTCTCGGTGTTGCTGCGCAAGCTGCAGGGCGAGGGCATGACGGTGCTGCTGGTCGAACACGATATGGACTTTGTCATGGGCGTGACCGACCGCCTGGTGGTGATGGAGTTCGGCACCAGGATCGCCGAAGGAACGCCGGCGGAGATCCAGCGTCATCCCGCCGTGCTGGAGGCCTATCTGGGCGGTGTCATGGAAGGAGATGCGGCATGAGCATGGTTCTGGACATCCGCGATCTGCGTGTCAGGTATGGCAAGGTCGAGGCACTTTCCTCCTGCAGGCTGCAGGTCGCCGCCGGGCAGATCGTTACCGTGATCGGTCCGAACGGCGCGGGTAAAAGCAGCATGCTGAACGCGATCATGGGCGCCTTGCCGGTCAACGCCAGCGCCGACGGCGAAGTCCGCTTCCAGGGCGTCAGCATTGGCGGCCTGCGGCCGGAGGAACGCGTGCGCAGCGGCATGAGCCTGGTGCCCGAGACGCGCGAACTGTTCGGCAGCATGAGCATCGAAGACAACCTCAAGCTCGGCGCCTACCCGCGCAAGCTTGCCCGCGTCAGGCACTATCTCGACCAGCTCGAGACAGTCTATGCACTGTTCCCACGCCTGGCGGAGCGCAGCGCACAGATGGCGTCGACCCTGTCCGGCGGCGAACGGCAGATGCTGGCGGTGGGCCGGGCCTTGATGGCCAAGCCCAGCCTGCTCATGCTCGACGAGCCCAGCCTGGGCCTGGCGCCGCGCATCACGCAGGAGATCCTGAGGATCATCGGCGAGCTGCGCAAGACCGGCGTTGCAACCCTGCTGATCGAGCAGAATGCGCGCGCGGCGCTGCAGGTTGCAGACTACGGCTACGTCCTCGAGACCGGCGCCATGGTGATGGAGGGACCATCCCGGGATCTGGCCGGCAACCCTCGGGTGCTGGAAACCTACCTGGGATCCGGCATGGCCGGCGCCATCGCGCAGGCGCCGGCGCCTCACTAGGCGCGGACGCGCGCACCGCTTCACACCCATGGACACGGGCAGCATCGGCTTGTGCCGATGCATTACCGTAAACCGCGTTTCCCGGAAACCCGTGACGAGCAAAAAAATGCGCCTGCGCCCCCGGAAAGAGGCGCAGGCGCAGATGACTGCAATGCGTCCGCGATCGGCCCGCGCCGGCGCAGCGGGCGTGTGGGGCCGAACCGGTCAGCGTTTCAGCAGGTCCAGCGCGACGTCCACGATCATGTCCTCCTGGCCGCCGACCATGCGGCGCTTGCCGAGTTCGACCAGGATGTCGACCGTGCTGAGGTGGTACTTTTTGGCTGCTGCCTCGGCGTGGCGCAGGAAGCTCGAATACACGCCGGCATAGCCGAGCGCGAGGCTCTCGCGGTCGACCCGCACCGGACGGTCCTGCAGCGGACGGACGATGTCGTCGGCCGCGTCCATCAGCGTGTACAGGTCGGTTCCGTGCTTCCAGCCCAGCCGGCTGATGGCGGCGATGAAGACCTCCAGCGGCGCATTGCCGGCGCCGGCGCCCATGCCGGCCAGCGAGGCGTCGACGCGGTCGCAGCCTTCCTCGACGGCGACGATGCTGTTGGCGACGCCCAGGCTCAGGTTGTGGTGCGCATGCATGCCGGTCAGGGTTTCGGGTTTCAGCACGTCCTTGAACGCGCGGAAGCGCTCGCGTACGTCCTGCATCGACAGCGCGCCGCCGCTGTCGACCACGTAGCAGCAGGTCGCGCCATAGCTCTCCATCAGCTTGGCCTGCTCGGCCAGCTTTTGCGGCGTGATCATGTGCGACATCATGAGGAAGCCGACGGTGTCCATGCCGAGCTCGCGCGCGTACTCGATGTGCTGGCGCGCCACGTCGGCTTCGGTACAGTGGGTGGCGATGCGTACGATGCGCGCCCCGGCATCGTAGGCCGCCTTGAGGTCGTGGATGGTGCCGATGCCGGGCAGCAGCAAGGTGGCGACCTTGGCATGCTTGACCACCGAGGCGACGGCTTCGATCCATTCGAGGTCCGTATGCGCGCCGAAGCCGTAGTTGAAGCTGGAGCCGTTCAGGCCATCGCCGTGCGACACTTCGATGCTGTCGACCTTGGCTGCGTCGAGCGCCATGGCGATCTGCTTGGCCTGCTCGATCGAATACTGGTGGCCGATCGCATGCGCGCCGTCGCGCAGGGTGACGTCGGAGATGGTGATTTTCTGGGTTTTCGGGTCGGTGATCATTGCGGTGTCCTTATGCGGCTTGCAGGGCGGCCAGCATGCGTGCGGCCATGTGTTCGGCGGTGCGCAGCGCGGCGCTGGTCATGATGTCGAGGTTGCCGGCATAGGCCGGCAGGTAGTGTGCGGCGCCTTCGACCTCCAGGAACACCGAGGTCTTCAGGCCGGTGAGGGCGTCGCCCACGCCCGGGATGCGCACCGGCTTGTCGATGCGGTCGAACTGCACCTTCTGCTTGAGGCGGTAGCCCGGTACGTAGCTTTGCACTTCCTTGACGGTCGCTTCGATGCTGGCCGCGATCGCGTCTTCGTCGGCGAAGTCGCTCAAGGTGTAGACGGTATCGCGCATGATCAGCGGCGGCTCGGCCGGGTTCATCACGATGATGGCCTTGCCCTTGGCGGCGCCGCCGACCGCTTCGATCGCCTTCGAGGTGGTCTCGGTGAACTCGTCGATGTTGGCGCGGGTGCCGGGGCCGGCGGACTTGCTCGAGATCGAGGCGATGATTTCGCCGTAATGCACCTTCGTCACCCGCGATACCGCGGCCACCATCGGGATCGTGGCCTGGCCGCCGCAGGTGACCATGTTGACGTTCAAGGCGTCGAGGTGGGCCTCGCCGTTGATGACCGGGATACAGTACGGACCAATCGCGGCGGGGGTCAGGTCGATCATGCGGATGCCCGGCTTCTTCGCGCGCAGGAAGGCGTCGTTGCGGACGTGGGCGCCGGCCGAGGTGGCGTCGAACACGATGTCGATGTCGGCGAATTCGGGCAGCCTGACCAGGCCCTCGACCGAGTCGTGGGTGGTTGCCACACCCATGCGCGCGGCACGCGCCAGGCCATCTGACGCCGGGTCGATGCCGACCATGGCTGTCATTTCGATGTTCTGGCCGTGGCGCAGGATCTTGATCATCAGGTCGGTGCCGATGTTGCCGGATCCAATGATCGCGGCCTTGATTTTCTTGCTCATGTTTTACCTGGAAAGGGAAGTGAAACTGCAAAATGGCGGCGTGCCGCAGCGCTCGAGCTCATTCGAACACGGCGGTGACGCTGCCGAGCCCGTCGATGTGTGCGGTGTAGCTCTTGCCCGCTTCGACAGGCACCATGGGTCCGAGCGCGCCGGACAGCACCAGCTGGCCCGCCCTGAGAGGGGCGCCGACGCGCGCCATCGTCCGGGCCAGCCACAGCACGGCGTTGAGCGGGTTGCCGAGGCAGGCCGCGCCGGTGCCCGTGGAGACGACTTCGCCGTCGCGGGAAATCGTCATGGCGCAGGCGCGCAGGTCGAGCTCGCCGAGCTTGCGTGGCGAGGTGCCGACCACCCAGGCCGACGACGATGCGTTGTCGGCCACGGTGTCGACCAGTCGGATATTCCAGTCGGCGATGCGGCTGCCGACGATTTCCAGCGCCGGCAGCGCATAGTCGATGGCGCCGATCACGTCGACGATCGTCGGGTTCGGCAGGTCGAGGTCGCGGCCCAGCACGAAGGCGACTTCGGCTTCTATCTTCGGCTGCTGCAGGTTCGCCGTGGGAATCGGCAGGCCTTCGGCATAGCCCATGTCGTCGAACAGCACGCCGTAGTCGGGCGTGTTCACGCCAAGCTGCTTCTGCACCGCGGGAGAGGTGAGGCCGATCTTGGCGCCGACCAGGCGCGCGCCACCCCGGAGCCGGAGGTCCGTATTCAGTTTCTGGATCGCGTAGGCGGCATCGGCATCGAGGCCGGGAAACGTCTCGCGCAGCGGTGCGATCCATCGGCCGCTGGCCTCGGCGTCACGCAGCAGTTGCGCCGCTTCGGCGATGGTCATGGGGTCAAGGCTCATGGTGTTCTTCCTGGTTCAATGTTTGAGGAAATCGACGACCAGGCGGTTGAACGCGTCGGCGTGTTCCCATTGCGCCCAGTGGCCGCACTGGTTGAATATGTGTAGTTGCGAGTTCGGGATGCCGGCCACCAGTCGCAGGCCGGTGTCGAACGGCACCACGCGGTCCTGGCGGCCCCAGACGATCAGCGTGGGCGCGACGATGCCTGGCAGGCGCGGGCCGAAATCGGGATACTGGCGCGGATTGGCCGCCAGCGACGCCACGAAATTGTCGAGGTGGTCGCGGCGACCGAGGATGTTGGCCAGGCGTTGCTGCAGCATTTCCTCGGTCAGTACGCTGGGATCGAACACGAAGACGTCATTGAACTTCTTCAGGTTCTCCAGTGTCGGCTCGCGGTACAGGCCATTGAGCAGCTTGAGGCCTTCGGTCGGCATCGGCGCGTACAGGCTCATGCCGCCAGTGCCGCCACCCATCAGCACCAGCTTGGCGACCTTGTCCGGGTAGTTCAGCGCGAACGCGACCGCGCCGTGGCCGCCCATCGAATTGCCGAGGAGGCTGATGCGGTCGATGCCGAGCTGGTCGATCACGCCCTTGACGATGCGCGCATTCAGGTCGGAGCGCGAGCCGCTGTTGACGATCGAGTCGCTCTTGCCCCAGCCGGGGCAGTCGATCAGCAGCACGCGGTAGCCGACAGCGACCAGGGGTTCGATGTTGCGGTTGAAGTTGGCCCAACCAGTGGCGCCGGGACCGGAACCGTGCAGCATGACCACGACCTCGGCACCGTCGCCGCAATCGTTGTAATGGATGTTCAGGTTGGCATCGCCTTCCCTGACGGCGACGGTGCGGCTGGTCGTGGCTTCGTTGATGTTCATGGGGATCCTTTGTGCAGTGTGGTTGGGGTCATGCGCCCAGGGGCCTGGCGCTGAGGGCGCCGAAGGCGGCGATCCACTCGGGGATTTCTCGGTAATAGCGATGGCTGGTACGGTAGGGTCCGTAGGCCGCCAGCGCAGCGAACGCCGCCAGCCAGGCCTTGACTTCGTGGGTGCTGCGGCCGGCAATTGCCGACACCACGCCGTTGGGCACACTGTCCAGTTGTGCGTAGGTCTGCGCTTCGAGCATGTCGAGGAAGGCCTTGTCCCATGCCGGGTTGAGCGGATGCAGCGTGCGCGGGTCCTCGACGAAGGCCTTGCTGGCGGCGATGGTCCGGTTGACCCGGCTCGTCCGTTCTTCCGGAGACAGGGTATAGCCGGCGCCGTCCAGGGTCTTGCGCACCGGCGCCGGCGCATCGGCGTACTCGGGCACGGGCGGCTGGTGCGACAGGCCGCCGGAACCGATGAGCAGCACGCGCTTGCCGGTCCCGCGCGCCCAGCGGCCGATCGCTTCGCCCAGCATCCGCGCACGCTTGAAGGTCGGCAGCGGCGTGGCGACTGAATTGATGAAGACCGGGATCACGGGATATCCGGTGAGGCTGCCGATCAGGTGTTCGAGCGGATAGGCCATGCCGTGGTCGACCTGCATGTCGTGCGTAAGCGCGACATCGATGCCGTCATCGATCAGTGCGGTTGCGCACCCGGTGGCCAGCTCGAACGGCACGTCGAGGGCGCCGGCCAGGCTGCCGAAGTCACCAATGGCGTGCGCACCCGCGCCGATGCAGAAGCTCGGCATCACGTCGTAGAAGAAGCCGTTGAAGTGGTCGGGCGAGAACAGCACCACCAGTTCGGGATTGAACGCGGCAATGCGTTCGCGCGCCGCGCGCTGGAGCGCGATTACTTCGTCAAGCACCGCCTGCGCAGGGTCGAAGTGACCCAGCAGCGGCGTATGCGAAAGACATTCGAGAAGGACGTTCATGGATTTCCTTTATTCTTGTTCAGGCCTGCGCCAGGCTTTGCTGTCGGGCCCGCGCGGTGAAGGGCGCCCGCGCTTGCGGTGGCGCGCCGGGAACGCTCTTGAGCGCCAGCCGCGTGCCCAGCCGCAGCACCGTGTCGGATACCGCTTGCGGCGTGCTCATCGCGGCGACGAAGCGGTCCGGGCGCAGCAGCACGACTGATTCCGGCACATTGGCAAACCAGTCCTTCAGGCGGCCGTCGACATCGCCGGCGGCGATCACGCCGTCCGGCACATCGTCACGGAACTGCATCTGCGGATCCGGCTTGAGGATGACGAAGCAGCCGCCGAGCGTTTCCCAGATACGGCGCGCCTCCGGCGTCAAGCCGTAGGTCGGGTCGGCACCCCAGGCGACCATTGCGAAACGGTTGCCGATCACGTCGTCGAGCCGCCGCAGGCTGCCGTCCTGCTGCCTGACCGTAGGCTGGATGAACATGCGCCCGACCGGCGTCGCCGCGGCCGGGTCGTTTCCATGGACCATGCAGCCGATCAGTGAATCCCGCTTTTCGCTCATCAGGCCGAGCAGTCGCCCCAGCGGCGCTCGGCCGGCGTTGATCAGGAGACGCGCCAGCACGCCATCGCGGCGCGGGCGTGACTGCGACAACACGGCGCCTTCTTCATAGCGCGGCATCGGCTTGAAACGCATCTCCACGAAATAGCGCTTCATCGCGGGCGACAGCTTGAAGGCGCTGACGCACATGTCGCGTACCTTCGCGCCCACCCGGCTGGTCGGTGCGAAGATGTCGCCCGCAACCTCGGACAGGTGGATCATCGAACGGGCGTGCACCCGGCGCTCCTGGGTGTAGGTGTCGAGCAGGGCATCGCCGGCCCGCCCCCGGACTACCAGCGCCAGCTTCCAGCCCAGGTTGCTCGCATCGCGGATGCCGCTGTTGTACCCCTGGCCCTGCCACACCGGCATGATATGGGCGGCATCGCCGGCCAGCAGGATGCGCTTGACCCGGAAGGTCGAGGCGAGCCGGGCGTTGTGGGTATAGACGCGCTTGCGGATGTAATCGACCTTGTCGGGTTCCGCAACGACGTTGCGCATCAGTGCCGCCAGGTTGTGCGGCTTGCACAGCTCTTCTTCGGTTTCGCCCGGCATGACCATGAATTCGAAACGTCGGATTCCGTGCGGCAGGGCGGCGGAGACGAACGGACGCCTGGCGTCGCAGTGCAGGTAAATGTGCGGCGAGCCGATCGGGTCGTTGCGGACGTCGACCACGATCCACTGGTTGGGCTTCGTGCGGCCCTCGAACGGCACATTCAGCGTGCGCCGCACGAAGCTGTTGCCGCCGTCCGCACCGACCATGTATTGCGCCGATACCGTCTTGTGCTTGCCGTGCTCGTCCATGAGTTCGATCGTCACGCCGGCGTCGTCCTGGGTGCAAGCCTCGACGTTGTGGCCGAGCAAAGTGCGAACGCAGGGAAAACGCTTCAGGCCGCAGTACAGGATCTCGTCGGCCAGTGGCTGGTGAAACGCGTTGCGGCGCGGCCAGCCGAATTCGTCGACACGTGGTTCGATCGAGGCGAAGCAGCGGCCACGCAAGGTGAAGCGCATCCAATGGTTCGGCGTGGTGTGCGGCACCAGTTCGTCGGCCAGGCCCACCGACTGGAAGACCCGCAAGGCCTCATCGTCCAGGCCGATGGCACGCGGGTAGTCGATGATCCGGCCGAGCCTTTCGATCAGTATGACGTTCACGCCCTGCAGGCCGAGGATGTTGGCGATCATTAGTCCGACCGGTCCGGCGCCGACGATCGCGACGTCGGTCTGCAGGGATGGGGAATCGTGGGGCAGGCGATCGTCTCGAATCGCCGCATTGCTGGCGTTGCTCATCACTGTCTCCTTGAAGACCAGCCAGCGGTCGTGCTGCGGCGCGACCGGCCAATCGTTTTATGAACTGATAATAAGGGCGGGACAGAAGCCGCTCAATAAAATATGATGGAGGTGCAGCAGGTGCACATGATTGATTTTTGAGAGGTTATTTGTGACCGTTTATACGAATGTCCGCGGACTGGCACGGGGACTGCAAGTGCTCCGGGCCCTCAATTCCTTCGAAGGCGGGCGCGCGACGAGCCAGCAGATTGCCGGTGCGACCGGCCTGCACCGCACAACCGTACGCCGGCTGCTGGAAACCCTTGTCGAGGAAGGCTACGTATGGCGCAGCAGTTCCGATGAAAGCTTCCGGCTCACGCTGGCCGTGCGCGGACTGAGCGACGGCTTTACCGATGCCGAGCGGATCGCGACCGTGGCGCCGCCGATCATGGGCCAGTTGCTGCAGCGGGTGACGTGGCCGTCGGATCTGGCGACGCCGGACGGAGACGCGATGATCATCCGCGAGACGACACATCGCTTCAGTCCGCTTTCTTTCCACCGTGCGATGGTGGGACGCCGCCTGCCGATGTTGTTTACCGCTGCCGGTCGCGTTTACTTTGCGATGTGTGGTGAGGCCGAG
>JAQGNM010000273.1 GCA_028291845.1 Massilia sp.
GGCTGCGCGCGGCGCCAGTACAGCGCGGCGCCGATCGGCGCTGGCGCCGCGTTCGCTTGCGCCAGCATGTGGGCGGTCTTGACACGCTCGCCGCGCGCGCCGCGCCGGCGCGGATCGAGCAGCAGCAGGGCGCGCACCCGGGCGTCGACGCGGGCGCAGGCGCTGGCGGTGGCGACGATGTTGTCGATCACGGCGCCGCTGCCGGGGGCCAGCAGCACCACCTCGCGCACCAGCGGTACCTGTTCGCAAAACTCGTGCACGGCGGCGCGCACGTCGCTGTCGTTGTAGTCGCAGCCCTCGCTGTCGCCCACGCCGCGGCGGTCGAAACGCATGACGGCAAAGCCGCGCCGCGCCAGGGCCCGCGCCAGCATGGCGAACTGGCGCTGGGCGCCGAGGCGTGACCACGGCTGGCCGGCCACCACCAGCACGCCGCGCGGCAAGGGCCGTTCAGGCAGATCGATGATGCCGACCATGCTGCTGCCCAGGCAGTTGAAGCGGATCGCCCGCTGATCGCATTTCATGGCGCCCCCGCTGCGGCGCCGGTGGCCCCATCGTCGTCGAGGGCGGCGAACACGCGCGCGGTGGCGGCCAGCAGTGACGGGCTCTCGGGGCGCGCCGGATCGGACCAGAACGGCAGCGCTTCGATGGCATGGTAATGCAGCGTCACCCCGGCCTGGCGCCAGCGCGCGGCAAGCCGGCGCGGCATGGCGGCGCTGGAGAACCAGTGCACCGTGCACGGTTTCAGGTCGAGCCGGATCGCCTCGCACGCCTCGATACCCCGCGCCAGCGCCAGATCGAGCTCAAACCCGGCCACTTCGATCCGTCCGCGCGCGGCCAGTTCGGCGCGCAGGGCGGGTATCCCGCCCGCCTTGCGGGAGGGATCAGCACTCATTCGCTGGCGCAGGAACTGGTCGATGCAGGTGCGCCCGCTGATCAAGGGCTGCCACAGGATCAGGCCGTCCACGGCGCGGCTCGAGGCCAGGTCCATCGCCAGCAGGGCGCCCAGCCGCACGCCCCATATATATAAGGGGCCGGCCTGGCGCTCGGCCAGCCAGTCGGCCGCCACCGCCAGGTCGCGCTGCCATTGCGACCAGCGCCCTGCGGTGAACTCGCCGCAGCTGTCGCCGCAACCGAACAGGTCAATCTGCAGCACAGCGTAGCCGAGCGCGGCGAACGCGCGCGCCTGCTGGGCAGCCATGCGGCGCGACAGGTTCAGCTCTTCGGCAAACGGATGCGCGTACAGCACCGCGCCGCGCGGCGGCACGCGGGGATTGGGCGCGTGGTACAGGCAAAAGCGGGTGCCGGGGTCGACGTCGAAGAAAAACGGTTCAACCTGCGGAACGGAATGATAAGGCGCGTTCATGATGGCTCTCCTGCGCGGCGCCGCCGCCGACGCCGCGCTGTCGGAGGCGGCGCGGCCGGCGTTGCTCGTGGGCCGGACAGAACAATTAGACACCCAGCCCGCATGGGCCGTTTGACAGCGCGCAATCAACGGCCCCAACTATAAATATTGCGCTACGTCATCATCGGGCTTGCAGGTTTTCACAATCATGGATGGCTTGATGCCGGGAAATAATCGGCGCCTGTAACATCATATTGGCGCCGCCAGGGTATCGCTCTGATGGAGAATGCGATGCGTGTAGGGATCCTCACATATCCGATGCTGTTCCAGCGCGACGGCGCCTTGCGCGGCGAAGTGCGCGCCATCCTGGCGGCGTTCGAGCGGATGGCGCCCAGCTCGACCTACGGCAAGATCGACGCTGCCCTGGTCGACCCCTTGCAGGAAAACCTCGACGACTACGACCTGATCCACGTGATCGGTGCCGCCAACGGCAACCATGCCGTCGTCGAGGCGGCCGCCGCCTGCGGCGTGCCGGTGGTGCTGACACCCTTGATCGCAGCCAGCTGGCAGCGCGCCGACGGCGTGCGCGCCCGTATCGCCGATCAGTTGCTGGCGCGCCTGATCGGCTGCGACATGCAGTCGAGCTATGCGCAGATGCGGCGCGCCTTGCAGGCTGCCACCCTGGTGGTGGCCCAGTCCGGCCGCGAACGGCGCGCCATCGCCGAAGCATTTCTCGGTGCGCCCGCGCGGCTGCGGGTGGTGCCGGCCGGCGTCGATGCGGCCTGGTTCGAGGCCGACGCCGCACTGTTGCGCCAGCGCACCGCGATCCGCGGCGAATTCGCCCTGATGGCCGGCCCGGTGTCGCCGCGCCATGACCAGCTCGGCGTCGCCTGGGCCCTGCACGAGATGGCGCTGCCGCTGGTGGTGGTGGGCAGCGCCCTGCAGCGCGACGCCGCTTACGTGCAGCGGCTGCGCGCGGTGCCGGCGGTGAGCGTGCTGGGCGAACTGGCCGACCAGCCGCGCCTGAAGGCCAGCGTGTTCGCCGCCGCCAGCGTGCTGATCGTACCGCCGCGCGCCGAGAACTTCGAGGCCGACGCCCTGGCCGCGCTGGCCGCCGGCACTGCGGTGCTGGCCGATCCCCAGCGCGCCGAGGACCTGCCGGACGGCGACTACGGCGTCAAGCGGGTGCGCTGGCAGGACAGCCGCAGCCGCAAGGCGGCCATCCTCGGCCTGCTCGACGCGGTGCCGATCCGCGAGCGCGTGCGCGCGCTGGTGCGCGGGCACAGCTGGGATCATATCGCCGCCCGCCTGGTGCACTGCTATGCCGACGCCATCACCCTGCACGGTCCGGCCACCAACGTGTTCGTCGGCACCGCGGGCGTGCGCAAACTGCTCGACCGCGCGGCGCGCTGACGCCACCGGCCACGGCCGCGCCAGCCTGACCGCGGCGGCTGTCAGCGCCGCCGCGCCAGCAAGCCTTCATATACCGGCACGTAGCGCGCCGCGCACACTTCCCAGCTGCGCTGGTATTCGATGAACCAGCGCGCGCCGGCAGCCATTGCCGGCCAGCCGGCGCGGCCGCGCAGCAACACGTCGAGCGCGTCCGCCAGGGCGGCGGCGTCGCCAGCGCTGAACAGCAGGCCGCTGCGGCCGTGTTCGATGAGGCTGCGGTGGGCCGGCGTATCGGCGGCGGCGATCACGCAGCCGCGCGCCATCGCTTCGAGCAGCTTGTGCGGCGGCGCCGCCACCGCCTGCATGGCCGCCTGCGGAAATACCACGATATCTGCCAACCGGTGCAATTGCGCGGTGGGCGCGGCGCTGACCATCGCTTGCCAGTCGCCGGCCGCCGCGACGGCGCCGTTGTCGGCCTCGCGCGCGCCGGCACGCAGCAACGCCGTCACCTGTCCGGCCAGGGCGCGGCGCATCGCCAGGGCGCGCAGGGCGGCCAGTTGGCGCGCATCGCACGCGACCAGCAGGCGCGCGCCAGTCCAGCGCTTGCGCAGCAGCGCCAGCGCCGCCAGCATCAGTTGAAAACAGCTCTCCGATGCCGCCATGCCGATCGAGACACCGATTAGCGCCCCGCCATCGACCAAACCCATGTCGCCGCCGGCGCTCGGCGCGTAGCGCGCCAGGTCGAGGGCGTCCGGCACCACGGTGATTTTGCATGCCGCCACGCCGCCATCGTGCAAGCGGCGCCGCATGCCCTCGCTGTTGGTGATGACCGCGCCGGCGCGCGCGGCTGCCCATGCTTCCAGCGCGCGCAGGGCGAAGCGCCCGCAGGCCGCCTGCCAG
>JAQGNM010000145.1 GCA_028291845.1 Massilia sp.
CAATCATGCCGGTCTATGTCCAACACGAAGTGCTAGGGCGGGTGCCCGACGTCTTCAACGCCGAGGCGCTGTGGCAGGCGCCCGGCCTGGCGCTGTTTGCGCGCCGCCCGCTGCTGCGCGACCTGCTGGAACGCTCGCCGCGCGAGCAGCGCGGACGCGCCGCCACCCGCGGCTTTGCGCACGTCACCGGGATGCTGCCGCAGGACGACGTCGACGACGACCGCCACCTCACGCGCGGCGCGCGCGTGCGCGACCTCGCCGCTTCACTGGCGGCGCTGCACCAGAAGGACTTCGGCGACTTGCTCGGCAACGACGAAGTGCGCTACGACGTGGTCGGCGCCGAGTCGCTCGAGGCAGGCCAGGTCGAGGTGCGCTTCGGCCACGCGGTCTACTTGCCCGCCCTCGATGAAGCGGTGCTGTATAAAATCGCCACCTCGGCCGACTCGGCGATCTGGCAAAACGCCGCGCCGGTCTACCAGAACCAGCGGCTGGCGCTGGTCGGCCACGATGGGCAGCAAGGACCGGGGCAGCAAGGACAGCAAGAACCACCGCTGCCGGCCACCATCCTGCTGATCAACGACGGCCCGCACGCCGCACTGGAAGTGCAGGTGCGCCCGAAAAACGCCTATGAATGCAGCTTCGATGCAGTCGGCGGCTACTACGTGATCCGCTCCAAACCGGGCAGCGGCGCCGCTCCCTGGCGCCTGCTGTTGAAAGCTACCCGGGTGGGCGCGCCGGCCGCTGTTGCGCCCAAAATTGCGCCCATCCCTGCAGCCGTCGCGGCGCCGATCGCCGCGGTGGTCGCACCAAAAAACGCCGCGGTCTGGAAATCCCGCGCGCCAGTGGAAGCGCCGCCTTCGGCCGAGCAGACCGCCGTGCCGTTCAGCCACCGGCCGGGCAGCCAGGACGGCGCTGCGTTGGATGCTGTCGATGCTGTCGACGCCACCTATGCGCCGCTGGCCCAGCAAACCATCAGCCTGGCGGCGCTGGCCCTGCCGCGCCTGTCGCGCTATCGCGAAACCGGCGCCGCCGCCCTGGAAATCGGCTTCGACGAACAGCTGTCGCTGGCCGCCGCCGGCGTCGATCCGGTGATCAGCTTCGCCGTCGACGCTGTCGACGAACTGGTGGCGATCACCCGCGCCGGCCGCGAGCGCATCAGCGCGCCGTCCAGTTTCACCCCGGTCGACGGCGCCACCGTGCGCCTGTCCACTGTCGCCGCCGAGATGGCCGACCGCTACCGCGCCTTGTTGATCCTGCCCGCGCCGGCCGCCGGTCCCGCCCTGGCGGTGCCGGCCGGCGCCCGTTTTGTTTTCGGCCGTGGCGCGCCGATGCTGGCAGCGCTGCGCGTGCTCGATGCGCCGCGCTTCGTGCGCAAAAGCGATGGCGCCGGCGGCAGCTGCGTCGATGGCGCCAGCGCCGACCGCATCGGCCTGTCGCGCAACGCCTTCAGCTTCGAGGCCACCCCCGGCGGCTACCAGATCGGCCGCCTGTCGCCGACCCAGGCGCTGTACCATCTCGACGAACAGCTCGATTTTGTCGCCGTGGTGAAGGACCAGGCGCCCTACCTGCTGCCGCCCGGTCACCACCTGGTGGCCGGCCACTACGTGCTGCGCTTCGACGCGTAAGGGCGGCGACCATGGCTTACGCGATCGGCGCATTCATCCTGGCCCTGCTGCTGACCTTGGCCCTGGCTTCGTTCCTGACGCCGGCGCGCTGGTGGCGCCGGCCCAATGTCAAGGCGCTGGCGGTGCTGGCGGCGGGCACCTGGGGCATCGGCAGCCTGCTGCTGGCGCTGGCGCCGGAGCCGGCCGCCGCCAGGGCGGCATCGGTACCGGCGGCGCCGGCGGCGCCCGTGGCATCGCCGGCGCCGCCGGTTCTGCCGACCCAGTCCACCTACCTGGTCTTCGAGGACCTCAACCTGCGCGCCGCCGCCGGCATCCATGCGCGCCGCCTGGCGCTGGTGCCGGCGGGCGCCACCGTCACCACCACCGGCGCCCGCGACGGCGACTGGTGGCAGGTGCGCGCCGAATTCGGCAAGCGCCGGGTCGACGGCTGGGTCAGCAGCCTGTGGCTGCGGCGCGCCGAGGAAGCGCACCGCTGATAGTGCTGGCATAGCGCTGGCGCAAGCGAAAACCCATCAGTCATATCGTTTCGCCATGGCGTCGATACAACGCCATGGCGGCGTGTTCACAAATAATGCCTAGAAGCATTGACCAGTGCACAAACCGCGCCGTAGACTGAATTCACCATGCCAAAAGACGGTGTTTCGCTCCCCCTGCCCGACCGTTCCGCACCGACGCCGCCGCTGCGCCGGAAAGTCCCGCTGACCCGACCGCTGCGCCACGCCCGCTACCGCCGCCTGTGGACCGCCAACCTGGTTTCCAACCTGGGCACCTGGATCCAGACCTTCGCCTCGAGCTGGCTGATCGCTTCGATGGCCCATTCGGCCTCGACCACTTCGCTGGTGCAAACGGCCAGCTACGTGCCGATTTTTCTGTTCGCCCTGTGCGCCGGGGTGGTGGCCGATGCGGTCGACCGGCCCAAGTTCCTGTTTTTTTGCAATCTCTTCATGGCTCTATGCGCCTGCATCCTGGCCGGCCTGGTGCTGAGCGGCCATGCGGCCACCGCGCCGCTGCTGGCCCTGACCTTTTGCCTGGGCGCGGGTTCGGCCTTCATGTGGCCGGCCTGGCAGGCGGCCATGTCCGGGCTGGTCGAGCCGGACGAACTGGAAGCGGCCGCCACCCTCAACAACCTCAGCTATAACGTTGCCGCCGTGATCGGTCCGGCGCTGGGCGGCGTGCTGTTCAGCTGGACCGGCCCCGGCGCGCTGTTTTTCGCCAACGCCGTCTCCTTCATCGGCCTGTTGAGCGTGTACTGGTCAGGGTGGAAAGAGCGAACACCGGCGCCACTACCGAGCGCCCGCTTCGTCGACAGCCTGAAGGCGGGCCTGGCGTGCGCCTTCGGCTGCAGCCGCTACCGCAGCATCCTGGTCAACGTCTGCACCGTGTTCTTCGCCACCATCGCCTTCGCCAGCCTGCTGCCGGTGTTCGTGCGCGACGTGCTGCACATGAATTCGAGCGTGTTCGGCACCCTGATGGGCAGCCTCGGCTGCGGCGCCGTGCTGGCGGCGTTCCTGCTGCCCAGCCTGCGCTGCCGCTACGACCGCCGCTGCCTGCTGACGGCGGCGCTGATTGCCTATGGCCTGATGCTGATCGCCCTGTCGGTGGTGCGCTCGCTGCCGCTGCTCATTTCGCTGATCGTCTGCGGCGGCATGGCCTGGTCGGCCATCGTCTCGACCCTGAACGCCGCCGCCCAATCGTCGTTTCCCGCCCACATCCGCGCGCGCACCCTGTCGATCTATCTGTTCGTCATGGCCGGCGGCTATAGCGTCGGCAGCCTGGTGTGGGGCCGGGTGGCTGACCGCTTCGGCGTGCAGGCCGCGTTCGCCCTGGCCGGCGCCTGCGTGATCGTCAACGGCATCGCCCTGGCAACGGCAAAGCGGGAAAAGCCGCTTTAATCGAAGCTTCGCCCCGCCGGCTTTCTTGGTAAGCTGTCATATCGCCCGCCGTCACCCTGTTCCCGATGCTTGTTTCCCCTCCTTTAGATTTTGGCAAGCACTTCGACATCGCCGCCGCCAGCAGCGCCGGCGTCGGCGTCGGTACTGCTGACCGGCTGGAAAACCAGGACAATTTTGTATTGATCGACGCCGGCGGACGCGCGGTGTTCCTCGAAGGCGAGCAACTGCATGAGGTGCAATTGAGCGACTGGCCGGCGGGACACATCCGCCTCGCCGTGCTCGACGGCATGGGCGGTCACGGTCACGGACGCGAGGCGGCCGAAGCCGTGGTGGCCGGTTTACTTGGCATGCCTGCCTGCGACAATCTGCCGACCCTGTCGGCGTATCTGGACGCCCTCCACAGCCGTTTGCAGGCCAGCTTCGCCAGTCTCGACGGCGCCGGCGCGCCGCTGCGCCGGCCCGGCACCACCTTGACCCTGCTGGAAATCGCGCCCTTCGAAGCGCCGCTGCTGTACCACGTCGGCGACTCGCGCTTGTATGAAATCAAACATGACGGCGTCGCCGCGCTGACGGTCGACCACGTGCCGGCCACCGCGTTCGCCATGGCCGGCGTGCTGCAGGCCGAGGAATGGTGGCAGCAGGTGCACGGCGAACACCGCTCGCAAATTGCCCAGGCATTTTTGCTCGGTAATGCGTTTGCCGATCCGGCCGTGCTGACCGACGCCCTGTATCCCCTGACGCGCGAGCGCCTGCCGCCGTTTCTGCGCCACCTGCCGGACCGGCGCGCGCTGGCCTTGCGCAGCGACGCCATGTATCTATTGGCCAGCGACGGGTTCTGGGCCTGCGCTGCGCCGCGGCCTTGGATCGAGCGCTGGCCGGCGCTGCTCGCCCATTGCACCGACGCCGACGCCGCGCTGCACGCCCTGTTCGCCGGCATGGAGGCCTTGCCGCTGGAAGCTTTGCACATCGACAATTTGACAGCGATCATCATCCGGCCGCTGCCGCGAAGAGACAACGGCGACGATACCTATGCTTGAGCATCGATTAATTAGTGCCGTAGAGCAAACAAATGTTACACTCTGTACGAATTGCTTTGCCGAATTGGCCTGACTCGGGCGTAAGCTGATCTGACCACGGATTTCCCGATATTCCATGAACAAGTGCAGTAACGCCGACCACCCGCATTGCACGCTCTGGGTTTTGCCCGGGGACCAGCAGTGCGCGGCCGGCCACGCCCAACCCGCGCCGCCGACCAGCTTCGACCTGGTCAGCGCTGCCCGTGCCGCCCGCGCAGCGCCGGCGGCGGCGGCCGCCGTTGCCGACTCACCACAAGCGCATCTACCGCAGCAATTCCCGCAAATCTTGCCGGTCCTGCAACGCCCGCATCTGCACGTCAGCGGCTTCGACCCGCGCGCCGCCGGCGGCCGCCAGGCCATCAAAGTGGAATTGCGCGGCATGCCGCCGGCATCGAGTCCGCTGGTAAGCATGCGCCTGCGCTCGGCGCTGATCGCCGGCGGCGGTTCTTCGCACAATTTCGAACGCACCACCCGCGGCGACTGGCGCCCCGTATTTGTCGAATTTTCGTCGCGCGACAAGGAACACGGGCAATACCAGATCGACGTCGAACTGGGCAGCCTGCAGGAAGGCCAGCCGCCGCGCCGCTGGGCCTGCACCATGTTGTTGCTGGTGCCGCGCGCCGACGCCAGCCTGACCGAAATCCATCAAACTTTTCTGGCCACCCACAAGAACGTGCGGGTGATCGCCGACGACGCCTCGATCGCCAGGGTCAACGGCAACACCGGCGGCGGCCGCGTCGATATCGACGTACTGGCCCGCAACGCCTCGATCGCCCACCTCAATCTCGAGGCCGGCGGCAAGGTCGACCTCGGCTTTTCCAGCATCGCCTGGGACGAGGACCTGATTGAAATCGACGTGCCGGCCGAGCCGGTCCCGCACCCCTTCCCGCTCGACGCCGCCTGCCTGGTCAACGCCGCGCCCGACAGCGGCGCCCAACGCCAGATCCGCATGTTCGGCATGGGCGAATGCGTGCTTGGCCGCTGGGAACAATACGATCCCGAAGCGGACGTGCTGCTCGCGCATTTCAGCGAGGACGGCCAGGAAAGCGGCGGGCTGACGCGCCGCCTGTCGGGCCGCCACGCGGTAATCCGCCGCGGTGAGCGTGGTTTTGAAATCGAGGACGTGTCGCGTTACGGCATCCTGCTCGACGGCGTTTGGCCCGGCAAGAACAAGCCGGTGCCGCTGCGGCTGGGCATGAAAATCGAACTGACCGCCAGCATCAAGGGAGTGGTGACCCTGAACGTGTCGGCGCTGATGCCGCACGGCGTGGTGCTGCACCGCATCGACAACGGCGAATTCGCCGAGAGTTTTTATTTCCTGGAGCCGGACCGCCATCCCGGTTTCCCGCTGCCGAGTTACCCGCGCGAGCCGCGCGCGGCCACCATGCCGCTGCTGTTCCACCGCGACGGCGGCTTCTGGCACCTCGACACCGTCACCGGGGTCGAAACGGCGCTGACACCGGGCGTGCCGCTCGAACGCCTGAGCCCGTTCCAGCGCCACGTGCGCTTTGCCGCCGAGCCGTATCCGGAATCGTGGATCATCCGCACCTCCGCCGGCCAGTTGCAGCAGGCGTTGACTCACGATATGCAAACTGCATAAACCCGGTCAGCTGCACCGGGCCTCAACTACGCCGCAGCCAGTCAGCGCTCGGGGAACAGGACGAAAAAGATCAGCGAAAGGCCGCCCAGCAGAATTGCCAACAGCGAGAACACGATGACGGGAATCTGTATGTCTTTCGGAATTTTCATGGCTGCACCTCGAAATGATCCGCTGGCCTTGCAACAGCGAAGCTCGAAGGCAAAG
>JAQGNM010000226.1 GCA_028291845.1 Massilia sp.
ATCTTCCTTGCTGTAGTTGATGGTGGCGTCGGCGCCGTGTTCGCGGCACACCGCAAGCTTGTCGTCGGTGGAAGCGGCGGCGATCACGGTGGCGCCGAGCGCCTTGCCGATCTCGATGGCGGCCAGGCCGACGCCGCCGGCCGCGCCCAACACCAGCATGGTTTCGCCCGCCTTCAGGCCGGCGCGGTCGGCCACCGCGTGATGCGAAGTGCCGTAGGTGAGGGTGATGGCGGCGGCGGTATCGAAGTCCATGCCCGGCGGCATCGGCATCACCGCCGCGGCCGCTGCCACCGCCTGCTCGGCGAACGCGCCCTGCGCCACGAAGGCGATCACCTTGTCGCCCACCTTGACGTGAGCGACGCCGTCGCCGACGCTGGAAACCACCCCGGCCAGTTCGCTGCCGGGGGTGAACGGCAGCGCCGGCTTGACCTGGTACTTGCCCTGGATGATCAGCACGTCAGGGAAATTCACCCCTGCCGCCTTGACGTCGATCACCACTTCGCCCGGCCCTGCCGCCAGCGCGGCCAGCTCTTCCACCACCAGGCTGTCGGGCATGCCCCAGGCCTTGCAACGCACTGCTTTCATCAAGTTCTCCCGTTTTTAGAAAATAGAACGACCGTTTAGTTCTTTGATTATGCCGGATTTCAGCACCGCTGTGGCGTGTTCGGCCGGGTCGCTGAGACGTTTGCGGGCGCACAAGGCGGTTGCCGTTGTGCTTGTTACAGTCGGTACAGTGTCGTTGGCATTTTGCAAATATGGAGGCGGCTATGGCAAACCGGTATGCCTGTTTCATCAGTTATGCGCAAGGCCAGTTCGACCTGATGAACAAATTCAAGAGTGAGCTGGTGGCTGCCTTGCGCTGCTACCTCGAGCCCTACCTCGACAACGAAACCGAGTTGTTCATCGACACCGAACAACTCGGCGGCGGCGACGACCTCGACCGCAAGATTGCCCGCGCCATGTGCGAGAGCGCGGCCATGATCCTGATCTATACGCCGAAGTACGAGTCGCACAAATTCACCCGCCGCGAGCATGCCGCCATGCAGCTGATCGAGGCCGAACGCAGCCAGTGGTACGACTTGCCCAGCCATCTCATCATTCCAGTAATCATGACACGCCATCCACTGTCGCTGCCGCCGCAAATCGCCAACTCGACCATGTATGTCGATTTCTCGCGTTTCACGATGGCGACTCCGGACATGAAATCGAATCCCGACTTCATTCCAGCCATCGAAAAGATCGTCGCGCGCATCGTCCAGCACGTCGAACTGCAAAAGATCTCGACCCCGCCGAGTCACGATTGCAACCAATTCGTGCTTCCCGATGTCCCACCTGAATGGCGTTCAACTCCCCCTCTGTCGTTCCCAAAAAAATAAGGATAACCATGGAAAATTACCGCTTTACCTTGCCGCTGCTGCCCACCCCAGGCAAGCTGACCACGGTCTACGCTGTCGACGGCGGCGCCACCCGCAATGCCGTGCTGACGACGATGGCCACTTTATTGGCCGAACGGGCTGGCGCCGGCGTGCCGGTGCTGATGATCGACTGGGACACGGAGGCGCCCGGCTTGCATGACGCGTTCGAATCGTCGTCGACACCCCGGCCCGGCCAGGCGCAGCCCGGCCATTCGGGGCCCGGGCATTCGCGGCCCGGGCATTCGGGCCCCGGCCATTCGCGGCCCGGCCTCCTCGAATATTTCGCCGCTTGCCGCGAGCAGCTGATGTTGCTGTGCGACAGCACGCACGACCTCGACCGGCAGCTGGGCAGTGAGGCGGCCGAGCTGCGCCGCGCGCGCCAGGTATTCGACGCGGTCGACTGGGAGCCCTTTGTCGAGCGGGTCGACGCCAGCAGGCCGCTGTACCTGATGCGCGCCGGCAGCTTCGACGACAGCTACGGCGAGCGCGCCGCCGCGGCCGACTGGGAAGGCTTGTTTGCCGCCAGCCCCAGCCTGTTCCGCTGTTTCGCCGAGCATATGGGGCGCCGTTTCGGCCACGTGCTGGTGGCCAGCCGCGGCGGACGGTCGGCGGCGGTGAGCGTTTGCACCAGCTTGCTTGCGGACCGCCTGATCGCGCTGTTCTCTCCCGACCGCCGCAGCCTCGACGGCATCTGCGGCGTGCTCCGGCGCGCCATCGACTACCGCGCCAGCCACGAGGAAGCGCAGCGGCCGCTGCTGGTCTACCCGCTGCCGTTCGACCTCGACGGCGCCGACCAGGGACGCCGCCTGCGCTGGCGCCATGGCGATCCGGCCATCGACGCCGGCGGCTACCAGGCCGTGCTCGAGCAACTGCTGCGTGAGTGCTACGCTTTGTCCGAGTTGTCGCTCGACAGTTACTTCGATCACGTGCAATTACAGCAGCTCAATGCCATGGCCGAGGCGCCTGCACCGGCACTGGCGCGCCTGCCGCGCACCGCCGACCGTTTTTCGCTGGCGCGCGGCATTGCCGATTTGCTCGAATGGGCGGCCGACGGCTGCGTACCGTGGCAGCCGCGCGCTGAACTGGCCGTCAGCGGCCGCATCGCCGGCGCCCGCGCCGCCGATCCCGACGGCATCTCGCCCGCCTGGCAAACCGGCCTGGCCGCCGATCTGCTCGAGCTGGGCCGCCTGCAGCGTCAGCAAGGCCGCGACCGCCAGGCGCTTGCCAACATCACCGAGGCGGCCACCCTGCAAACCCAGTTGTGGGGGCCGGGCCACGCCGACACCCGGGCCGGGAGGCTGGAACTGGGCGCGCACTTGCTGTCGTGCGGCAAGGCGGACGAGGCGCTGACCTTGTATTGCTGCCTGTTCGACGAGTGCGTCCAGGCGCTCGGCCATTCCCACCCCGACACCCTGGCCGCGCGCGCGGGCGTCGCCGCTGCCCTGGGTGATTGCAGCCAGTTCGACGTCGCCCTCGGTCACGCCGAGCAGGTGGTGATGGGCTGGCGCGAGCGCTGCGGCTTGAGCCATCGCTCGACCCTGGCGGCCCAGGAGGCGCACGCCGGCTTGCTGGCACAGGCCGGCGAATTGGGCCGCGCCCGCATGTTGCTCGAACAGGTGCTCGAGGGCCGCGAGCGCGTGCTGGGACTCGAACATGCCGACACCCTCGCCACCACCGCCCATCTGGCGCTGATTTTGCGCCAAATGGGCCACCTCGACACCGCCCGCGGCCTGCAGGAACAAGTGCTCGACAGCCGCCAGCGTCTGCTTGGCGTCGATCATTGCGACACCATCGAGGCCGGGCTGGCGCTGGCCGACACCGTGGCAGCCCAGTGCGATCTGCAGCGGGTGGGCGAGCTGTGCGGGCCGCTGGCGTCAGCCTGCCAGCGCCGCTACGGGCGCAGCTTGCCACCGAACCGCAGCGCGGAGCTCGAGATGGCCAGCATGCTGGCGCGCCAGAGCGGCATGGCCGCCGCCGGCACGGCGCTGCACCGGCCGGCGCCGGCGCGCGCCAGTCAGGGTGTCGATATCGCCACCTTCGGCGCGCCGCACGAAAGCGGCTTCTCCCTGAGCACGCCCGAACCGGCCCGCGGCGCGCTGCGCGCCCATGTCGCCAGCAATGCCTGCGCCGACGACGACGACGATTTCGGCGCCTGCGGCGGCTTCACCGCGCAGCTTGGCGCCGGCCACGCCGACCCTTGCGAAATCGAACGCGGCGTGATGCGCCTGGAGCAGATGGAGGACCGCGCCGCCGCCGAGGCGCGTGAGCTGGCCGACCGCCTGCGCGAGCCGATGCTCACGGCCAAGGTTGCGCCACTACTCAGGGCGCGGGGCGTGCGCGCCATTCTCGAAGTGTATTTTTATCAGGGGGATACGGATGCGCTGGTGGCGTTTATGCAAAAACCTATCAAACAAAAGTAAACCCCTACTTTTACCGTGAAAGCTTAGTAGTGTATGGACGCATCGTCCCTTCCCGCCCTGTTGCGGGTTTGATCTAGCCGCTGGGTCCGACCCCTCGTTGCAGCGGGCGTGTTAAGTGTTTGCTGGTGGCAGGGCTTGTCCCGGCCACTGGCCAATCAGCTGGAGTTGCTTGATCCAGCGTGGTGCGTTTTTCCTGGCACTCATTGCGGCGTAGTCGATCTCTGGATCCCGGTAAGCCACTTGTCGCGTCAGCAGCAGGTAAATCAGACGGATCATTTTGTGGGCCAGGGCGACGATGACTTTGTTGTGTGTCTTGCGCACTTTCAGACTTTTGTACTTGGCTGCCAACGAGCTCTTGGTCGCCCGTGCCGCGTTGGCGCACTCGCACAAGATATAGCGGATGATCGCATTGCCTTTTCTGGTTTTTCCGGTTTTTCGTTTTCCCGCTGATTCATTGTTGCCCGGGCACAGTGCGGCCCATGAAGCCAAGCGATCGGCACAGCCGAAGCGCGTCATGTCGTCGCCAATTTCGATCAGGATCAGGGCGCTCGCAATCTGGTCGATGCCAGGAATGGTTTGCAGCAGGCGATGCGCCCATTGATACGGTGCCATGGCGGCCAGCAGATAGGCATCCATCTGGGCCAGTTCTTGGTCGAGCAGGTCGATATGCGCGTGAAGATGTGTCAGCAAAAACATATGGCGTTCCGTCAGATCGCCATCCAGTGCCGCTCGCAGGTCGTCGCGTTTCGATTTGAGCCTGCCGCGCGCCATGTCGAGCAGAGTGTCAATTGGCTTGCCTTCGATGAGGCCCTGCACCATCGCTTTCGCCGACATGCCGTTAATTTCGCTGACCACGGCGCCCAGCTTGATGCCGGCGTCATCGAGGATTTTGTGCAGGCGATTGACTTCACTGGCACGCATGCCAGCGAGCTTGCGCCGGTAGCGCGACAGCAGGCGCAACCCGCGCAAGTCCTGCGGCGGAATAAAGCTGCCTCTGACGAGGCCGAAACGGGCCAGCACGGCCAGCCACTGCGAATCGGTGATGTCGGTCTTGCGGCCTGGAACATGCTTGACCGAATGTGCATTGACCACCCAGGTTTCGATGCCGGCCCGTTCCAGGTGGCTGTACAGGCTCTTCCAATAAATGCCCGTACTCTCCATCACCACCAATTCGACGTCCAGTTCGACCAGCCAGCGAGCCAATTCTCGGCAATCGCGTTTGAAGCCGCCAAACTCGCGGGTGCTCTGTTCGATGGTGCCCTCGGCGCGTTCGACGAGGGCGGTGACGACATGCAACATGCGGTGCACGTCAATGCCGGCAACGCGCCGGTACAGCGGTTTAAGTCCTTCCATGATGTCACTCCCATGATTACAATGAAGGAGCGCACAGGGCAACGATGAACTGGATGATCCTCAGGCCGAACTCGGCCTAGGCCTCTTTACCGTTCGTGCTACGACGCAAGTCGTGCGACAGTCGGGGGTGCGCGCCAGTTCCGTCAAGTCTGGTTTGGACCGGGGTCGGACCGCCATTCAAAAGACGACTTTTGTTGTCCTGTGTGCCCACCTCCATCTTGCTCTTT
>JAQGNM010000237.1 GCA_028291845.1 Massilia sp.
TGGCCGGGACGGTCGCGATGGCCGGGCCGACGAAGAGCGCTCACGCGGCGCGCGTGCGGCGGCGCAGGCGCAGGCGGCGCAGGTAGCGCAAGCGGGGCAAGCAGCACAGGCAGCACAAGCGGCACAGGCAGCACAGGCGCAAGCAGCGCAAGCGCAAGCCCACGCCCAGGCGCAAGCCCAAGCCCAGGCGCATGCAGCCCAAGCCCAGGCGCATGCAGCCCAAGCCCAAGCCCAAGCCCAGGCACAAGCGCGCGCCCAGGCCCAGGCGGCCCAGGCGGCAAACGGCGCCGATCCGCGTCAGTTCCGTCAACGCGACGGCGAACGCCGGGGCCGTGAAGAAGGCATGCCGCAGCGTGCGCCCGCGCCTGCCGCCGCAGCGGCGCCGGCCGTTCCGGCACCGGCTGCGCCGGCCGCCGAAGCGGCCCAGCGCAATCGCGGCAACGCCGAACGCAGGCGCGGCAACGACGGCCAGGAAGGGCCGTCGCGCCAGGAGCGTTAAGGCCGGGCGCACGCCGGCGCCGCCCACATTGACTACAATGGCGGATGCGGCGCCGGCGGCGCCTTCAACCCATCGATGGGGCCATCGGCGCCATCGGCCCATCAGACTGGACCTGCCATGCAACCGACGCCACCCATCGACTCGCTCATCGAATACCCGAGCGACTTTCCCATCAAGGTGATGGGGGCCACCCACGACGACTTCGCCGCCACCATCGTCGACGTCGTCCTCGAGCACGATCCCACCTTTCACATCGGCCGCATGGAAGTGCGCCCGTCGGGGAAGGGTAATTACACCGGCCTGACGGTGATCGTACGCGCCACCAGCCGTGCCCAGCTCGACGATTTGTACCGCGCCCTGTCGGGCCACCCGATGGTCAAGATCGTCATGTAGGTGCTGCAAGAAAGTCAAGGGCCAGGCCGGCGTCGAGCGCCGCCGCCGCCGCTGACTTATAATGGCCGGGCTCCCATTATAAAATCAGCCATGTCCGCCATCCGCCCCGCGCCGGCGATCGTCCGCGATCTCGGCCGCGCCGACTACGAACCCGTGTTTGCCGCCATGCGTGCATTTACCGATGCGCGCGAGCCCGGCACGCCCGACGAACTGTGGGTTGTCGAGCATGCGCCGGTGTACACGCTGGGTCTGGGCGCCGATCCGGCCCACGTGCTGGCGCCGCACGGCATTCCCGTGGTGCAGACCGACCGCGGCGGCGAGGTGACGTTTCACGGCCCCGGCCAGGTGGTGATCTACCTGCTGATCGACCTGCGCCGCCAAAAACCGGGCGGCAAGCTGTATGCGCGCCAGTTCGTCACCAAAATCGAGCAGGCCATCATCGACGTGCTGGCGGCGTATAATTTGGCAGGCGTGCGTATCGAAGGCGCCCCCGGCATTTATATGGCCGACGGCCCCAAACAGGGCGCCAAGATCGCCGCGCTTGGTTTAAAGGTGCGCGGCAACGGCTGCACCTATCACGGCGTATCGCTGAATGTGGCGATGGATTTGTCGCCGTTCACGTGGATCAACCCGTGCGGCTATGCCGGCCTGGAGACGGTCGACATGAAGAGCGTCGGCGTCGACGCCGCGCTGGCCGATGTACAAACCGACCTGGCGCGCGCCCTGGTCATGCAGCTGGCGACGATGAACAGCCCGGCCAGTACCCAACAACCTCAATCGAGCCCGCAGGGGCATGCAGCCATATGAGCGACACCACCGACACCACGATTGTTTCAGCCCCGGCCACGCCGCCGGCTGCTTCGCCCTCAGCTTACAACGCCCTCGATAAACAAAAAGGCGCCAATAAAACCGCGCGCATCCCGATTAAAATCGTGCCGATCGCCGAGATCGAGCGCCTGAAAAAGCCGGACTGGATCCGCGTCAAGGCAGCGTCGGCCTCGACCCGCTTCTACGAAATCAAGGACATCCTGCGCGCCAACAAGCTGGTGACGGTGTGCGAAGAAGCGAGCTGCCCGAACATCGGCGAATGCTTCGGCAAGGGCACCGCCACCTTCATGATCATGGGCGACAAGTGCACCCGCCGCTGCCCGTTCTGCGACGTCGGCCACGGCCGCCCCGATCCGCTCGACGTCAACGAGCCGAGAAATCTCTCTAAAACCATTGCCGACCTGCGCCTGTCGTACGTCGTCATCACCTCGGTCGACCGCGACGACTTACGCGACGGCGGGGCCGGCCACTTTGTCGAGTGCATCCAGCAAACCCGCGCGCTGTCGCCCAACACCCGCATCGAAGTGCTGGTACCGGACTTCCGCGGCCGCCTGGCCAAGGCGCTGGCGATTTTCAAGGATGGCCTGCCGGACGTCATGAACCACAACCTGGAAACCGTGCCGCGCCTGTACAAGGAAGCTCGTCCCGGCGCCGACTACAAGCATTCGCTGGAACTGCTGCGCGATTTCAAGGCGCTGTATCCGAACGCGGTGACCAAGTCCGGCATCATGGTGGGCCTTGGTGAAACCGACGAGGAAATCCTGCAGGTGATGCGCGACATGCGCGAGCATAACGTCGAAATGCTGACCATCGGCCAATATCTCGCCCCATCGAACTCGCACCTGCCGGTACGCCGCTACGTGCACCCGGACGTTTTTAAAATGTTCGAGGAAGAGGCCTATAAAATGGGCTTCGTGCATGCCGCCGTGGGCGCTATGGTGAGAAGTTCGTACCATGCGGACGAGCAGGCACATGGCGCCGGCGTGGCTGTGAGTAAGCAGTAGTTGGTGAGCCAATCCAGAAATTGGGAGACAATTTCTGGTGCTTGGGTCGTCCAGCTTACAATAGGACATGGACGATTTCCCGATTCTGGCGACAAGACGGCTTGTGCTGCGTGAAATCACGCCGGTTGATGCGAGTGTGCTCCTCGCCATACATAGCGACAGGGATGCAATGCGCTGGTATGGTGCCGATCCGCTGAACTCGATCGGCGAAGCCGAGCAGCTGATCGCCTTGTTTGCCGAGTGGCGCAAACATCCCAATCCAGGTACGCGTTGGGGAATCGAATTGGGGAAGTCTGGCACTCTCATCGGCACCTGCGGTTTCTACAAATGGAACCGCCAATGGTCTACTTGCCATCTTTCATTTGAACTCGCGCGCGATACCTGGGGGCAGGGGTATATGCTGGAGGCGCTTCGTACCACGCTGGAGTGGGGTTTTCAGCACATGAAACTACGCCGTGTCGAAGCGCTGGTGCACCCTGAAAACCGTCCGTCGATCAAGCTCCTCAGTGAGCTGCATTTCGTTCAGGAAGGGCGGCTGCGGTCAGCCGGATTCTGGCGGCAGTGACCGCATGACCTGTTTACTTTTGGCCTGCTCCGCGAAGAGTATTAAATTCT
>JAQGNM010000256.1 GCA_028291845.1 Massilia sp.
CGCCCAGACCTCGCACCTGGCCAGCCACCAGAAAAACACTGCCTGGGCAGCGTTCGGCTCGGTCAACTACGCCCTGTCCGACCTGTGGACCGTGCGCGGCGGCTTGCGCTACACCAACGACGAGAAAGATTTCAACACCGTCTCGGCCGTCAACGTGGTGCAGATCGGCCCGGCGTCGGTCAACGAGAGCAAGCACAAGGTCAACTGGGACCTGAGCACCACCTATAAACTCAACAAGGACGTCAACCTCTACGCCCGCGCCGCCACCGGCTTCCGCGCGCCGAGTATCGCCGCCGCCTCGGCGTCGGTGCCGATCACCGTGGCCGATGCCGAAACCATCACCTCGTTTGAAGCCGGCATCAAGGCCGATCTGTTCGAGCGCCGTGGCCGCGTCGCCTTCAGCCTGTACGACTTCGAAGTGAAGAACCAGCAGCTGACCGTGGTCGGCGGCAATTCGAACGTCAACCGCCTGATCAACGCCGCCAAGACCAACGGTCGCGGCGCCGAGGTCGACTTCGAAGCGTTCATCACCAGCGATTTCAAGGTGACCGCCGGCGGCAGCTACAATTTCACCGAAATCAAGGACCCATCGCTGTCGGTGAACAAGTGCGCCGCCTGCACCGTGACCGACCCGATCAACGCCGCCGGCCGCATCGTCATCGACGGCAACCCATTGCCGCAAGCACCGAAGCTGACCCTGAACGCCTCGGCCCGCTACCAGTGGAACCTGGCCGACGGCCAGCTGTACACCCTGGTCGATGTCGCTCACCGCAGCAAGATCAACTTCTTCCTGTACGAAGCGGTTGAGTTCACCGGCAAATCGCTGACCGAAACCGGCCTGCGCCTGGGCTACATCTTCGGCAACGGCAAGTATGAAGTGGCCGCCTTCGGCCGCAACATCGGCGACACCCGCCGCATCACCGGCGCCATCGATTTTAATAATCTGACCGGTTTTACCAATGAGCCGCGGGTGGTGGGTGTGCAGTTCAAGGGTAATTTTTAAATAGTCGTAACGTTTGCAGAAGGGGGACTGGCGCCGTAAGGTGCCTGTCCCATGTTACTGCAGCCATCAGCGACAAATCGGCGATAGGCCGCCACCGCCTTTCCGTGTTCCTCTGAGAATTGCGCCAACAGCCATGCTGTATCAAGCCATGAGGGCGCGAAAGTGGCATCGCACGTCATCGAATAGCTGCTCCAATGCCATCCACCAGGCGTTGCTACCAGACCCGCCCGCACCGGATTCAATACGACATAGCGCATTAGTTCGAGCATATGCGCATGGCGATGAACAATTTCTGAGTGAAACCTGCCCTGAAACACATGGCCTATCAACTGGTGTCGGCTGTTGAAACGCTGAGTGTAGATGCTGTTCAAATCACGCATGCCAACGCTGAGAGATGCATCCAGCGGTTGCGTCACCAGGTGGTAATGATTACCCATCATGCAAAACGCGTAAATGCGCCAATGATGTCGCTTGCAGACATCGGCCAAGATGCGTAACCAATTACTGCGATCGATATCGTCTCGATAGATCGGCTCGCTGCGATCCCCCCTGCAGGTAATGTGATACACCGTATTCTCTACATCAACGCGCGCTTTTCTCGGCATGTTTTATCCAGGGTGAAAATGGTGGGATGGCGAACATGGGACAGGCACCTACGGCGCCAGTCCCCCTGCTGCAGACGTTAGATGAACCCGCTGCTGCCGAGTTCACCCCCACCGCTGTGTTACCTCAACCCCCTCTGATATACTGTACGCATTTACAGTAGTCATTTCTCGCGTGAACACCCCAGCCCGAAAAATCATCCATTGCGATTGCGACTGCTTTTATGCTTCCGTCGAAATGCGCGACAACCCCGCCTTGCGCGAGGTGCCGCTGGCGGTCGGGGGCAGGGCCGATCAGCGTGGGGTGGTGGCGACCTGCAACTACGAGGCGCGCCGCTACGGCATTCACTCGGCGATGGCGACGGCGACGGCCCTCAAACTGTGCCCGGAGCTGGTGGTGGTGCGGCCGAACATGGAAAAATACCGGGTGGCGTCGCGCCAGATCCTGGCCATCTATGGCACTTACACGGACCTGGTCGAACCGCTGTCGCTCGATGAGGCGTATCTCGATGTGTCCAATTCTCCCCACTGCAAGGGCAGCGCCACCCTGATCGCGCAGGAAATCCGCCAGCGCATTTTCGATACCGTCGGCATCACGGCGTCCGCCGGCGTGGCGCCCAACAAATTTGTCGCGAAAATCGCCAGCGACTGGAACAAACCGGACGGCCTGTTCCTGGTCAAACCAAGCGAAGTCGACGCTTTTGTTGCCGCCTTGCCCGTCAAAAAGCTGCACGGGGTCGGCAAGGTGACCGCTGCCAAATTGAACGGACTGGGCGTGCAAACCTGCGCCGATCTGCGCAGCTGGAGCATGCTGGAATTGCAGCACCACTTCGGCAGTTTTGGCGGCAGGTTGCACGATTTGTGCCGTGGCATCGACGAGCGCGTCGTCTCCAGCGAGCGCGAGCGCAAATCGGTCAGTTGCGAAGAAACCTACACGGTCGACCTGCCCGATCTGTCGGCTTGCCTGAACGCCTTGCCGGAGTTGTTCGACAGCCTGCTGGGCCGCATCGAACGGGCCGGTGCGGGACGTCATATCCACAAATTATTCGCAAAAATCAAGTTCAGCGATTTTCAGCAAACCACCGTCGAGTGCCTCGGCACCACGCCGGACATCGTGCAGTTCGGCCGCCTGCTCGAGACTGGTTTTATGCGGCGCAACAAGCCGGTGCGCCTGCTCGGTGTCGGCGTGCGGCTGGGCGAGGAAGCCAGCCTCGAACAACTGTCGCTGTTCAACGAAACATAAATGTTGGATCTATTTCGCAGCGTCAATTGCACCCGCACCAGCGTGTAAAATGGCGTTCCTTCCGCAGTACCGTACTCATCCTGAATCAATCGGACATCAATTATGTGGTTTAAGAATCTCCAGATTTACCGCTTGCCAGCCCCTTGGAATTTCACCCCGGAACAGCTCGAAAAAGCCCTCGAACCGGGCAGTTTTGTGCCCGCCACCAGCAACGAATTGCTGCGCCAGGGCTGGGATTCGCCGCGTGGCAACGGTCAGTTGGTGCACACCGTGAATAAACAAATGCTGATCCAGCTGGGCACCGAAAAGAAATTGCTGCCGAGCTCGGTGATCAACCAGGTCGCCAAGGCCAAGGCGGCCGAGCTGGAAGAAGCCCAGGGCTTCGCGCCAGGCAAGAAGGCAATGAAGGAATTAAAAGAACGGGTCGCCGACGAGCTGTTGCCGCGCGCCTTCAGCATCCGCAGCAATGTATTTACCTGGATCGATCCGGTCAACGGCTGGTTGGTCGTCGATGCCGCCAGCCCGGCCAAGGCCGACGACGTCATCAAGCTGCTGCTCAAAGCGATCGACAAGATGCCGCTGGAAAGTTTGCGCGTGCAGCGCTCGCCCGTCGCGGTCATGACCGCCTGGCTGGAAACGGACGAAGCGCCGGTCGGTTTCACCGTCGACCAGGACACCGAATTGCGCGCCACCGGCGAGAGCAAGGCGGCGGTGCGCTACGTCAAGCACGCGCTGGAAGCGGACGACATCCGCCGCCACATCGCCGCCGGCAAGCAGTGCACCCGCCTGGCCATGACCTGGAACGACAAGGTGTCGTTCGTGCTCACCGAATCGCTGGCCATCAAGGGCATCAAGCCGCTCGACGTCATCACCGAGAAGGACACCTCGACGCGCAACGACGAGGAACGTTTCGACAACGACATGATGCTGATGACCGGCGAGCTGTCGAAGATGATGGCCGATATTGTCGAAGCACTGGGCGGCGAAGCCAAAGCCTGATTTTTACGCCAGCAGCAAAGACTATAAAGGCTGGAACACCCCCGCCGCGCGGTTCTTGGTGACGTTGTTCCAACTGAACACCTGGCCGTTCATGCCGACGTAGACGCCGGCCGGTAAAACCTGCGCCACCCCGGCGGCGAAGCCGAGGTTGAACAGGGCGTCCGAGTTGGCGATCTCGTACGGGATCATGGCGCCCGTCAATACGATGGTTTTACCGAGCGCTGCGGCGCCCAGCACGGCGGCGGTGTCCTTCATGGTGTCGGTGCCGTGGACGATGACGATGGCTTGTTCGGGCGCGGCCTGGCAGGCGGCCAGCACGCGCTGGCGGTCAGCGTCCTGCATCTCCAGCGAATCGAGCAGCGGCAATTGTTCGAGGACGCAGGGCGCCGTGATGCGGCTGCGCGCGATGGCCGCAGGCAGGTGGCTGTCGGCGAACCCGAGGTGGCCGCTCAGTTCATCGTAGTGTTTATCAAACGTGCCGCCGGTGGCGATGATGCGCAAGCTCATGGTATGGTTCAATTCCCTTGATAAGTAATTGCGCCATCATAGCGTCTGGTCAACCGGCCGTGGAAAAACCGCAAAGCGCTTGTATCTGCCTTTGACTGCGCTAGAATCGTCCTCAGCTTGCTCCTGCTTTTAACTCGCCTTCAACCTTTCAACGAACGATGAAAACGCTTGCTCCCGGCACCGTCATTTTCCATCGCCACCGCGGCTACGGAGTGATCGTCCACGTCAACCTGCTCACCGGCTGGATCAGTGCGCGCTTCGGCAGCGAGCAGCGCACGCTCGACCTGAACCTGTCCACCGACGACGTCCAGCACGCCGACGGCGAAGCCATTTTGTTTCGCCGCGCGCCGCCCGACCGCATGCCGCATGCCAGATTGATGGCGATGGTGGCGGCGCTGCACGAGGCCGGCTATCAAAAACTGTATTTGTACTCGTGGCCCAAGCCGTCCGGCCTGCACTGGCGCTGGCATCTGTTCACAGGGCAACGCGACTGGATGCAGCGCCCGTGGCGCGAAGGCTGGTATGGCTCGGGCGCCGATTACAACGTCAACCCGGTGATGGGGTGGGGCGATTCGCCCGGCGCGAGCACCGATGAATTGATCACCGCGCTGGCCAAATTCGATCCGCAGGGCCTGGCCCAGGCGCTGGGCCGCGACGAGGATCACACGGCGTGGTTCAAGGACGTCTGCACCCACCTGCTGCCCGGGTATATGTACAGCCTGGACATGGAAAAGGCGACCTCGGCAGGCCTGAAGGAAGTGCCGCCGGTGCCGGTGATCGGGGTGCGCGCCGGCTTGCCGCCGTATGCCGGGCCGCAGATCGGCTGGCCGCCAGGCTGGGCCGGCTTATGGACGCGGGCGCACGTCATGCCGGCCAAAAAAATCGTGCTGGCCCCCGGCGTCGACTTGACGCCGGAGAAATAGCCGTCAGCGCTGGAACTTGCCGCTGTCGACGTCCTTGATAAAGCGGATCAAGCCATTGAAATAGGTTTTCTGGTCGTCGTACATGGCCATGTGACCACCCTGCGGACACAGCAAATAGCGCCCGCGCGGCAGCTTGGTCGCGACCATCTTCATGTGCGCCGGCTCCATGGTGTCGTACTGGCCGGCGATGACCAGGGTCGGCACGCTGATTTTCGGCAGGTCCGCCACCCGGTCCCAGTGTTCCAGCTTGGAATTGTGCGAACCCATTTCGCTGGGACCCTGCAGCGGAACGTAAACCTTCTGATTGGTCTTGGCAAACGCGCGGGTGACCGGCTCCGGCCACTTGTCTTGCGGCATGCGCAGGATGTGGCTTTGGTAGTACGGCCCCAGCAATTCCATGTAGCGCGGTTCGCTGGTCCTGTTGTCCTTTTCCATTTGCAGGATTTCCGCCAGCGCCTTCTGGTCCATTTGCGGCATCAGCACCTTGTCGGCATAGCGGTTGTATTCGGGAATACTCATCATCATGTTCGAGATGACCATGCCTTTCAGATTCTTGCCGTATTTCAGCGCATACTCGGCAGCCAATATCCCGCCCCAGGAATGGCCGAGCAGGTAAAAATTGCTGTTATTCAGGCCCAGCGCTTTACGCACTTGCTCCACTTCTTCGACGAAACGGGGCAGCTCCCACAGGGAAGGCTCGTCGGGCTGGTCGCTGTAGCTCGAGCCCAGCTGATCGTAGTAGTAATACTCGATGCTGGCGCCGGGAAAATAACTGTCGAAGGCTTCGAAATATTCATGGGTGGCGCCCGGGCCGCCGTGCAGCAACAGGACCTTGATGGTTGGATTGTTGCCGACGCGCTTGGTCCACACCTTGAAGGTGCCCTTCGGCGTGGTCACGGGGATCATGCGCACCCCGCCGGCGAGCACGTCGGCGCGGCCGGCACCGTCGAAATAGGTATTGGCCTGTTGCGCCTGACTGGCAGGGGCGGCAAGCGCAATCAGGATTGCGGTACACAGCGCGGCGAAACGTTTCATATGTCCTTTGTCAATTTCAAAAATGTATGGCGGGTAACAATCGCCGTTTATGTTGCGTTTGTCAAGATTTAGCGTTGCACCCCGCCGTCGAGAGCTTGCGGGTTGAGGATATTGGTCGGATTACCCGCCGCAAAATTCACCACATTCCTGAACGCCGCCTCGAAATACAGCTGGTAACTATCCTGCTCGACATACCCCAGGTGCGGCGTTGCCAGCACCGTCGGCATGCGCAGCAAGGGCGCGTCAGCGCCCAGCGGTTCATTGGTGAATACGTCGACCGCGGCGCTGCCGGGCCGCCCCCGCCGCAAGCCGTTTTCCAGCGCGTCGGTTTCCACCAGTTCGGCGCGGCTGGTGTTGACGAACAGCGATGACGGCTTCATCAGCGCCAGGTCAGCCGCGGTGACGATGCCGCGCGTCGTCTCGACCAGCCGCAGGTGCAAGGTCAGCACGTCGGCTTGCGCAAAAAACGCCTCTTTTGAAGGGGCCGCGGCGTGGCCGTCGGCGGCAGCGGCGGCCAGGCTGGCCTCGCGGCCCCACACCAGGATGTGCATGCCGAAGGCTTTGCCGTAGCCGGCAATCATCTTGCCGATCTTGCCGTAGCCCCAGATCGCCAAGGTTCTCCCCTTGAGTACCGTGCCGAGGCCATTCAGGGCCGGATTGATCGACGCCGTCTGCCACAAGCCATCCTTCAGATTGCTCGCGTACGGCACGATCTTGCGGCTGGCCGCCATGATCAGCGCCCAGGTCAGTTCGGCAGGCGCCACCGGTGATCCGACCCCTTCGGCAATTGCAATGCCTTTCGCGGTGGCCGCCGCCACGTCGATATGCCCGGCCACCTTGCCCGTCTGCGAAATCAATTTTAAATTCGGCAGCTTGTCGAGCAGTGCTTTCGGCAGCGCGGTACGCTCGCGAATCATCACGAGGGCATCGAACGGCGCCAGGCGGATCGCCAGCTGACCGGCCCCGCGCGCGCTGCTGGTGAACACTTTGACCTCGTGACCGTCCAACAGGGAAAAGCAGGGCAGGGCGCGCACCGCATCCTGGTAATCGTCGAGAACTGCTATTTTCATATGCATTGACAGAATTGCAATTAAACTTCGTAGGGAAATAACAGGGAAAGCGAGCCATCGAAATAGCCTACTACTTTTGTCAACCATTATTACTACATTTTTGTCGATTTGACGATTTTTGCGCCGTTTTGGGGGGTACAATCGCCCGCATCTCGACGTCCGCACATCGCTTGAGCAAGCGCGGCGCGGCGCCCCGGCAGAATTCTTTATTGCACTGGAGCTAAAATGAATCAACCTGTCCTGCAAGGCGTCGCCGCCTTGAACGTCCCAGCTTATATCAAACATCAGGGTCTCATCAATTGGGTGGCGGAGATCGCCGCGCTGACCAAGCCCGACACGATTTACTGGTGCGACGGTTCTCAGGAAGAATATGATCGCCTGTGCGCCGAGATGGTGGCTTCCGGCACCATGAAAAAACTCAACCCGGCCAAGCGCCCGAATTCCTTCCTGGCGCTGTCCGACCCTTCCGACGTCGCCCGCGTCGAAGACCGCACCTATATTTGCAGCGAAACCAAAGAGCAGGCCGGGCCGACCAACAACTGGATCGCCCCTGCCGAAATGCGCGATACTCTGCACGGCTTGTTCGACGGCTGCATGCAAGGGCGCACCATGTACGTGGTGCCGTTTTCGATGGGCCCGCTGGGTTCGCCGATCGCCCACATCGGCGTCGAGCTGTCCGATACGCCGTATGTCGCCGTCAACATGCGCATCATGACGAGGATGGGCAAGGCGGTCTACGAGGTGCTCGGCACCGACGGCGAATTCGTGCCCGCCGTGCACAGCGTCGGTGCGCCGCTGGCGGCCGGCCAGCAGGATGTCGCCTGGCCGTGCAATGCCACCAAGTACATCGTGCACTTCCCGGAAACCCGAGAGATTTGGTCGTACGGTTCCGGCTACGGCGGCAACGCCTTGCTCGGCAAAAAATGTTTCGCGTTGCGCATCGCCTCCAACATGGGCAAGCAGGAAGCCGATGCCGGCGGCAGCGGCTGGCTGGCCGAGCACATGCTGATCCTCGGCGTCGAGTCGCCCGAAGGCAAGAAGCACTATGTCGCCGCGGCTTTTCCTTCCGCCTGCGGCAAGACCAATTTCGCCATGATGATCCCGCCGGCAGGTTTTAAAGGCTGGAAAGTCACCACCATCGGTGACGACATTGCCTGGATTAAACCGGGCGCGGACGGCCGCCTGTACGCCATCAACCCGGAGGCGGGATATTTTGGCGTGGCCCCCGGGACCAACGAACAGACCAATGCCAACTGCATGGCGTCGATGAAGGAAAACTCGATTTTTACCAATGTCGCCCTGACCGACGACGGCGATGTCTGGTGGGAAGGTTTGACCAAGGAAGCCCCGAGCCACCTGATCGATTGGCAAGGCAAGGACTGGACCCCGGCGTCCGGCACCAAGGCGGCCCATCCGAACTCGCGTTTCACCGTCGCCGCCACGCAAAACCCGGTGCTCGACCCGTCGTGGGACGACCCGGCCGGCGTGCCCCTGTCGGCATTCATCTTCGGCGGGCGCCGCTCGACCACCGTGCCGCTGGTAACCGAGGCGAGGAGCTGGACCGAAGGCGTCTACATGGCCGCCACCATGGGTTCCGAGACCACCGCCGCCGCTGCCGCCAAGGTCGGCGTGGTGCGCCGCGATCCGTTCGCCATGCTGCCTTTTATTGGCTACAACATGAGCGATTATTTCCAGCACTGGCTGAACCTGGGCGCGAAAAATCCATCGGCCATGCCGAAGATCTTCTGCGTCAACTGGTTCCGCACCGACGACGAAGGCAATTTCGTCTGGCCGGGCTTTGGCGACAACATGCGCGTTTTAAAATGGATGATCGACCGCATCGAGGGTAAGGCCGGCGGCGTCGAACATTTGTTTGGCATCACGCCGAAATTCGCCGACATGAACTGGGACGGTCTGGAATTCACGCCCGAGCAGTTCGAGAAGATCACCTCGATCGACACCGCCGCCTGGCAGGATGAAGTCAAGCTGCACGACGAGTTGTTCGAGAAGCTGGCGTATCACTTGCCGCAGGAGCTGGTGGATACGAGGAAGGCGCTGCAAAGCCGCATGGCGGCGTAGGGGGACTGGCACGCGCGAAGAGCGGTGCCTGTCCCATGCATCACAACCACCGCAAAATTAAAAAAGCCGCCATGCTTGCATGGCGGCTTTTTTCACACTGTGCGATGCTCAAGCATGGGACAGGCACCTTTCGGCGCCAGTCCCCCTTCTAACTACTTCAACAACGGACCCAAATATTTGCCCGTCACACTCTCCGGATTGACCGCCACTTCCTCCGGCGTGCCGAACGCCACGATCCGCCCGCCGCCGGCGCCGCCTTCCGGCCCCAGGTCCACAATCCAGTCCGCAGTTTTGATGACGTCCAGATTGTGCTCGATCACGACTAAGGTATTGCCCTGATCGCGCAGCCGGTGCATTACTTTCAGCAGCAGATCGATATCCTTGAAATGCAGACCGGTGGTCGGCTCGTCGAGAATATATAAGGTGCGGCCGGTGTCGCGTTTCGACAGTTCCAGCGACAATTTCACACGCTGCGCTTCACCGCCCGACAGGGTGGTGGCGCTTTGCCCCAGCTTGATATAACCGAGGCCGACGTCCAATAAAGTGTGCAGCTTGCGCGCGATCACCGGTACCGGCTTGAAAAACTCGTGGGCGTCTTCCACCGTCATGTCGAGCACTTCGGTGATGCTCTTGCCCTTGTAATGCACCTCGAGCGTTTCACGGTTGTATCTCTTGCCGTGGCAGACGTCGCACGGCACATAGACGTCCGGCAGAAAGTGCATCTCCACCTTGATCACGCCATCGCCCTGGCACGCTTCGCAGCGTCCGCCCTTGACGTTGAACGAGAAGCGCCCGGCGCTGTAACCGCGCTCTTTCGCCGACGGCACCGTGGCGAACAAATCGCGGATCGGCGTGAACAGGCCGGTGTAGGTCGCCGGGTTCGAGCGCGGGGTGCGGCCAATCGGCGCCTGGTCGACCGAAATGACCTTGTCGAAATGCTCCAGGCCGGAAATCGCATCGTGCGGCGCCGGTTCGGTTTGCGAGCCATACAAGTGGCGCGACAGCGCCGGATACAAGGTGTCGTTGACCAGGGTCGATTTGCCGGAACCGGATACGCCCGTCACGCAGGTCATCAGGCCGACCGGCAGTTTCAAGGACACCTTTTTCAGGTTGTTACCGGTCGCATTGGTGATGACCAGCTGGCGGTTCGGATCGGCGGCATGGCGTTTTTTCGGCACTTCGATTTTCAGGGTGCCATTCAAATACTTCGCCGTCAGCGATTTTTTATTTTTGAGAATTTGCGCCAGGGTGCCTTCGGCGATCACCTCTCCGCCATGCACGCCGGCGCCCGGCCCCATGTCGACGATGTAATCGGCGGTGCGGATCGCATCTTCGTCGTGCTCGACCACCAGCACGCTGTTGCCGATATCGCGCAGGTGTTTCAGGGTTTCGATCAGGCGGTCGTTGTCGCGCTGGTGCAGGCCGATCGAAGGCTCGTCGAGCACATACATCACGCCGGTCAGGCCGGAGCCGATCTGCGAGGCCAGGCGAATGCGCTGCGCTTCGCCGCCCGACAAGGTGTCGGCGCTGCGGTCCAGCGACAGGTAATCGAGGCCGACGTTATTCAAGAATTTCAATCGCGAGATGATCTCTTTGACGACGCGGTCGGCGATTTCTTTCTTCGCCCCTTTTAACACCAGCTTTTCGAAATAATCGAGGCAGGCGCGCAGCGGCTTGTTGGCGATTTCATAAATCGCGCGCTGCTGTTTGCCGGTGCCGAGCCGCACGTAGCGTGCCTCCACGCGCAGGCGGGCGCCGTCGCAGGTAGGGCATTTCTTTTCGTTGATGAACTTCGCCAGTTCTTCTTTCACCGCCATCGAATCGGTTTCCCGATAACGCCGCTGCAAATTGGTGACCACCCCTTCAAAGGTGTGCTGGCGCACCGTGGTGCGGCCGCGCTCGTTCACATAGGTGAACGGAATGGCGGTCTTGCCGGAGCCTTGCAACACCGCCGATTGGGCGATCAGCGGCAGCTTTTCGAATGGCATGTCGATATCGAACTCATAGAAGGCGGCGAGGTTCGACAGCATCTGATAATAAAACTGGTTACGGCGATCCCACCCCTTGATGGCGCCGGACGCCAGCGACAGATTCGGAAACGCGACGATCCGCTTGGGATCGAAAAACTCGATATGGCCGAGGCCATCGCATTCGGGGCAGGCGCCCATCGGGTTATTAAACGAGAACAGGCGCGGTTCGAGTTCCTGCAGCGAATAGCCGCAGACATTGCAGGCGAACTTGTTCGAAAACACGGTCGCCTGCTCGGTGTCCATTTCGAAGGCGACGGCGCGGCCATCGGCCAGGCGCAAGGCGGTCTCGAAACTCTCGGCCACGCGCTGCTTGATGTCCGGATTGACCTTGATGCGGTCAATCACCACGTCGATCGTGTGCTTTTCGGTCTTTTTCAGCTTCGGCAGGTCGTCGATCTCGTAGATTTTCGCCGGATTGACGCCGCTCTGGATACGGAAACGAATGAAACCCTGGGCCTGCATGCCCGCGAACAGGTCGCTGTGCTCGCCCTTGCGGCCAGCCACGACCGGCGCCAGGATCATCAATTTCGTGCCTTCGGGCATGGCCAGCACGGTATCGACCATCTGCGAGACGGTTTGCGCCGCCAGCGGCTCGTGCGGGTGGTCCGGGCAATACGGGGTGCCGACGCGCGCGTACAGCAGGCGCAGGTAGTCGTGGATCTCGGTGACGGTGCCGACAGTCGAGCGCGGGTTGTGCGAAGTGGCTTTCTGCTCGATCGAGATCGCCGGCGACAGGCCTTCGATCAGGTCGACGTCGGGCTTTTCCATCAACTGCAGGAACTGAGATCGGAAGAGCA
>JAQGNM010000258.1 GCA_028291845.1 Massilia sp.
GCATCCCGCTATGGAATCAAGCGGTCCGCACGCAGCTGCGCAAACAGTTCCGTAAAACTGTCCTCGGTCGGCTGGTAGCCCGTAAAACCGAGCTTGCGGCTGCGCGTCATATCGGTCATCACTTCCACGGGTCGCGAGAGATCGAGGTCGGTATGCCAGGCCGAGGCCAGGCGATTCAGGTCGGACTCCACCAGGCCGTGCTGCTCCGCCATGCGCTTCCACAGTTCCTGATACTGCGCCAGCTCGGGCTCGAGCGGATGGATGGCGCCGTCGAAGCCGCGCGCCTCGACGCCGAACCAGTCGGCGATGCGGCCCCACAACCACTGCCAGCGGAAGATGTCGCCGTTGGCGATATTAAAAGCGGTATTGTGCGCCGCTTCGGTATCGGCGGCCCACAACAGCTGCTTGGCCAACTGGCGCGCGTCGGTGACGTCGGACAAGCCTTGCCATTGCGCTTGCGAACCGGGAAACTGGAATACGGCGCCGGTCTGCTTGCAGATCGAGGCGTACACGGCCAGCGTGGTGCCCATGTTCATGGCGTTGCCGACCGCCTTGCCGATCAGGGTGTGCGGGCGGTGCACGTTCCACGCAAAGCCGTCGCGGGCGGCGGCGGCGAACACTTCGTCTTCCTGGGCGTAGTAAAAATTATCGAGATCCAGGCGTGGCTGGTCTTCGCGCAAGGGCGTCTGCGGCAAGGTGCCGCTGCTGGCGTAGGCGTCGAACGGGCCGAGATAGTGTTTGAGGCCCGTCACCAGGGAGACGTGGCGCACCGATTTTTTCGGCGACAGGACATCGAGCACATTTTTCACCATGCCGGCGTTGACCCGGATGTTTTCCTGCTCGGTCGCCTGACGCAGCCAGGCGGTAATAAAAACGTTGGTGGGGGCTATGTCGGCCAGCGCGCCCGACAAGGAGGCCGGGTCGCGCAGGTCGGCGGCGACGGCAATGATGCCGCTGCCATCGTCTTTGGCGCCGCGGGCAAGACCGTACACGGTCCAGCCCTGGCGCAGTAATTCAGTGGCGAGATTGTTGCCGGCGATGCCGCTGCTGCCGACGATGAGTGCGGATTTGGTCATGGCGTGTCCTGTTGTAAGCTAATCATGTAGTCTACTGTGCTTGCGTGCGCCGATAAACCGGCGCACGGCACAAACACTGTAGACAAGGATTCTCTAATGGCTGAACAATTTGCCGGCGTCGCCATTTTCGTGGCCGCCGCCCGCAGCGGTAGTTTTACCGCGGCCGCAAACGAACTGGGGATGACCAAGTCGGCGGTCGGCAAAAGCATCGCGCGGCTGGAAGACCGGCTGGGCGTGCGACTGTTTCACCGCACCACCCGGCGCATCACCCTGACGGTCGACGGCGCCGCCTACTTCGCCAGTTGCGCCGGCGCGCTCGACAATATCGTCGACGCCGAACGGGCCTTGCAGAGCGGCCGCCAGGAGATCGTCGGCCGCGTGCGCATCGACATGCCCGCCGCATTCGGGCGCGGCGTGGTGTTGCCCTTGCTGGCCGAGCTGGCCGTGGCGCACCCGCAGCTCACCTTCAGCCTCAGTTTCGCCGATCACCTGGTCGACCCTTTCGACGAGGGCATCGACCTGTTGATCCGGTTTGGCGAGCTTGGCGACGCGGCCGGTCTGGTGGCCAAGCGCCTGGGACGCCAGCGCCAATGGCTGTGCGCGTCGCCCGCTTACCTGGCGCGGCGCGGCTTGCCGCGTTCGATGGGCGAACTGGCCGGGCACGACTGCGTGGTCGGCAAGCGCCGCCACGCGGTGATGAAGTGGCGCCTGCTCGATGAGCACGGCGCCGCCGTCAAATATGCGCCGCCGCCGACCCACCAGGTGGGCGACGGCGACGCGGTGCTGTCGATGGCGCTGGCCGGCTGCGGCATCTGCCAGCTGCCGGGGTTCATGGTGCGCGGGCCGTTGGCGTCCGGCGCGCTGGTGAGCGTGCTCGATGACGCGGCCGATCACGGTATCGAGATTTTTGCGCTGTGGCCGCAGACGCGGCACTTGCTGCCCAAGCTGCGCTGTGTGATCGATGCGCTCGAAGCGAAGGCGGCGGCGGGCGCTTTCGACGCCTGAAATCTTCCGTGCGATCGGGCGGTTGTGACAATGCGCGCATTTTCAGCGCATTTTGCTGTGTATGCTTGTGGTTTCAATCACTACCGTTCGCCATGCGCCACCTTATCGTATATATCCTGCTGCCGACCTGCGCCGGCGCCACTCTCGCCCAGTCGCTGCCGCCGCCAAGCCGGACCATCTATAAATGCGAACAGGGTGAAAAGGTCAGTTACTCCGATGAGCCCTGCGTGGGGGCCAAGGCGCTCGATATCGTGGTGCCGCGCGGGCTGGATAAGCTGTCGGGACAGCGGCGCACGGGGGACGATGTTTTAAATGAAGTGCGCCATGAGCAGTTTGCTAACGCGCTCCAACCCATCTCCGGGATGACGCCTGAACAGCTGGCAACCGCCACGCGCCGCCGGCGCCTTAGCAATCCGGCGCAGCTTCTCTGCCGCCAGCTCGATCAGGCGCTGCCACAGGCCGAGGCACGCGAGCCGGGCCTGACCGGCGAAGCGCTGCGGCAGGTGCAACTGTCGCTGTACGATATGCGCAAACAGTATAAATTGATTGACTGCTGAGACCGGCGATGGCGCGGTCAGCAGGGGGACTGGCACCGCAAGGTGCCTGTCCCATGGTTGAGATGCCTCAGCGCCGGCATGGGACAGGCACCTTTGGCGCCAGTCCCCCTGCTGCAAGCCCCTGCTGCATGCGTTACAGAGTCTTGACGAACTCGCGTATGCCGCCCAACAGCATCTCCACCGACATCGCCGTCAGTATCAATCCCATCAAGCGCTCGAAGGCCGTCATCACCTGGGGTCCCAGCGCCTTTTGCAAGCGCTCGGCGCCGAGGAAGACGGCCAGCCAGACGATGGCGACGGCAGCCAGCGCGGCGACGTGGATCATCACTTCGCCCATGGTCTCGCGCGAGAACAGCAGCACGGTCGCCAGCGCCGACGGGCCGGCCAGCGCGGGGATCGCCAGCGGCACGATGAACGGTTCGCCGCCTTCGGTTTTACCGAGCACGCCGTCCGGGTGCGGGAACACCATGCGAATCGCGATCAACAGCAGGATCACGCTGCCGCCGATGCGCAAGGACACTTCCGACAATTGCAGCGCGGTCAGCAGGTGGCGGCCGAAAAACATGAACACCAGCAGCACCATGAAGGCGATGGCGCACTCGCGCAGCACGATGCGGGGACGGCGCGTACGCTCCACCGGCGCCAGGGCGCTGACAAAGATCGGCACGTTGCCGAACGGGTCGGTCACCAGCAGCAGCAGGATAAAAGTCTGGAGAAAGGTCTGGGTCATGGCGGTTCGATATCACCTTGAATGAAAAAAAGGCCAGATGACTCTGGCCTTCGGCGTATGGCATACAGCGGCGGCGGCTTACAAGGCGCCGCGGCCCTTTTTCATCCATGCCGCCAGCTGGTGCGGGCGCAGGCCGTCGTAATCTTCGAACGGTTGATGGATCCACGGGTTGTGCGGCAATTCGTCGAGAAAATAATCAGGACGGATCGACGAGGTGCCCTTGACCCAGATGACAGCCGATTTCACTTCGGTCACTCCAGTGAAATTTTCTTTCAGGTGCCTGGTGACCTTGTCGAGCGTGACGCCGGAGTCGGCCAGGTCGTCGACCAGCAGGATCTTGCCGGCCAGCGGGCCCTTGGTCATCGTCATGTACTTGGCGATGTCGAGGTCGCCCTGCTTGGTGCCGGCTTCTTCGCGGTAGGAGCTGGTCGACAGGATCGCCAGCGGCACGTCAAAAATGCGCGAGAAGACGTCGCCCGGACGCACGCCACCGCGCGCCAGGCACAGCACCTGGTCGAATTTCCAGCCCGACTCGTAGACCTTGAGCGCCAGGCGCTCGATCAGGCGGTGATATTCGTCCCAGGAGACCCACAGGTCTTTGTCGGTCGATGGTGGCGTGGTCATGACAGGTCCTCTTTTAGCTGAAGGGTTTATTTATTCGAACGGGTGGCGCAGGACGATGGTTTCTTCGCGGTCGGGACCGGTCGAGACCATGTCGATCGGTACGCCGACCAGCTCTTCGATGCGTTTGATGTAGGCACGGGCGGCGGCCGGCAGGTCGGCCAGCGACTTGGCGCCGACGGTGTTCTCGGTCCAGCCGGCCATTTCCTCGTAGACCGGCACGCAGCGGCCGGCTTCTTCGGCGCCGACCGGGAAGATGTCGACCGCGCGGCCGTCGATGGTGTAGCCGGTGCACAGTTTCAAGGACTCGATGCCGTCCAGCACGTCGAGCTTGGTCAGGCACATGCCGGTCACCCCATTGATTTGTACCGACCGGCGCAGCAAGGCGGCATCGAACCAGCCGCAGCGGCGGGCGCGGCCCGTCACGGTGCCGAATTCATGGCCGACGCGCGAGAGGTGCTCGCCGATGCCGTCGGCGGTCGGCAGTTCCGATGGGAACGGGCCGAACCCGACACGGGTTGTATACGCTTTGGTGATGCCCATGATGTAGTGCAGCATGCCAGGACCGACGCCGGCGCCGGCCGAGGCATTGCCCGCCACGCAGTTCGACGAGGTCACGTACGGGTAGGTGCCGTGGTCGATGTCCAGCAAGGAACCTTGCGCGCCTTCGAACAGCAAATTGCCGCCAGCTTTAAAGGTGTCGTGCAGGGCGGTCGGTACATCGGCGACCATCGGACGCAGACGTGGCACCAGGGCCATGGCGTCGTCGTAGGTCTTTTGGTAGTCGATCGGATCGGCTTTGAGGTAATTGACCAGGACGAAGTTATGGTAATCCAGGTTGGCCTTGAGCTTTTCGGCGAACAGTTCGGGATTCAACATGTCGGCGATGCGGATGGCGCGGCGGGCGACCTTGTCTTCGTAGGCCGGGCCGATGCCCTTGCCGGTGGTGCCGATCTTGTTCTCGCCGCGGGCTTTTTCGCGGGCGACGTCGATGGCGACGTGGTACGGCAGAATCGCCGGGCAGGCTTCCGAGATTTTCAGGCGCGACGCCACTTCCACGCCGATCGCTTGCAGCTTGTCGATTTCGCGCATGATGTCGGGCACCGACACCACCACGCCGTTGCCGATGTAGCAGGCCACGCCTTCGCGCATGATGCCCGAAGGGATCAGCTGCAAGGCCGTCTTCTGGCCCTTGATGACCAGCGTGTGGCCGGCATTGTGGCCGCCCTGGAAGCGCACGACGCCCTTCGCATGGTCGGTCAGCCAGTCGACGATTTTGCCCTTGCCCTCATCGCCCCACTGGGTGCCGATGACGACGACGTTTTTTGCCACATTTTTCTTTGACATCACAATCAACCTAAGTTTTTAAGAATCCAGTTTCCATCTTCGAGCACGAGCGCGCGGTCGCACTCGAATTCGTCCTGATCGTCATCGTGACCCGGCAAGCTCTGGATCACGATTTCCTGTTCATGCCGCAGGGCAGCGATGCGCTCGCGCAGCTCCGGGGCGTTGCCCCACGGCGCGCGGATGGCGTGCTTGCGCTCGGCGCCGGGCAGCAAGCGCGCCAGTTCGCGCAGGTCGAGCGAAAAGCCGGTGGCGGGACGCGCACGGCCGAACGCTTCGCCGACGTGGTCATAACGCCCGCCGCGCGCCACCGCATTGGGCAGGCCCGGCACATACAGGCCGAACATGGCGCCGCTTTCGTATTGGTAGCCGCGCAGGTCGGCCAGGTCGATCGCCACTTCGGCGCGGCCCAGGGCCGACGCCGCCAGCGCGGCCAGTTCCGCCAGCGCTTTGATCACGCCCGGAAGCGGCGGCAGCACATTGCGCGCTTCGGCCAACACCTCGACGTCGCCGTACAGATTCGGCAAGGCCAGCAAGGCGGCGCGGGTGGTGGCGCTGTAGCCGGCGGTCAAGGCGCTCAAGGCCGGAATGTCCTTCGAACGCAAGAAGGAAAACAGCGCCTCCTCGTCGCGTTTGGCGGCCGGGTCTTCGTTCAAGATCGCCCGCAGCACGCCGACGTGGGACAGATCCAGGCGCACATCGCTGAAGCCGGCCATCGCCAGCGAACCGAGCGCCAGTTCCTGGATCTCGGCATCCGCTTCGAGGCCGGCGTGGCCGTAGATTTCGGCGCCGATCTGCAGCGGCTCGCGGGTGGCGTGCAGCCCCGACGGACGGGTGTGCAGCACGCTGCCGGCATAGCACAGGCGCGTGACCGAATCGCGGTTGAGCAAGTGGGCATCGATGCGCGCCACTTGCGTCGTCATGTCGGCGCGCAGGCCGAGCATGCGGCCGGAGATCTGGTCGACCAGTTTGAAGGTGCGCAGGTCGGTGTCGGCGCCGGCGCCGTTCAACAGCGAGTCGACGTATTCGAGCATCGGCGGCATCACCAGCTCGTAGCCGTACAGGCGGAAGTTGTCGAGCATGCGGCGACGCAAGTCTTCAATCTTGCGCGCCTCGGACGGCAAGACGTCGGCGATATTTTCAGGCAGAAGCCAATTCGTCGGCATGGGTGTTTACTAAATTGAAATGTTAACGGTCGGGCGGGCGGACGCAGCCGCAAAAAGAATGCGCCGAACCATCAATTTTACCTGAAATGAGAACGGGAGGCGAATAGCAGGGGGACTGGCGCTGAAAGTGCCTGTCCCATTTTCGTTCCGAGGCAAACTGTGCCTCAGAGCGAACATGGGACAGGCACCTACGGTCCGAACGCGGCCCGGCCAGTCCCCCTTCTGATTACTTCTTCGACGAAGCAGCGGGCGCAGACCCACCAGCGCCAGGCGATCTGAAATACTTGAAGAAATCGGAATTCGAATCGAGCACCATCACATCGCCATGCGTTTTGAAGGTGGCGCGGTAGGCCTCGAGCGAGCGGTAGAATTTATAGAACTCGGGATTCTTGCCGAACGATTGCGCATAAATTTCCGATGCCTTGGCGTCGCCCTCGCCCTTGATCTTTTCGGCATCGCGATACGCTTCGGCCAGGATCACGGTGCGTTGACGATCGGCGTCGGCGCGGATTTTTTCCGATTCGGCCGAACCGGTCGAACGCAGTTCATTGGCCACGCGGGTGCGCTCGGCCTTCATGCGGTCATACACCGAGGCGTTGATCTGCTCGACGTAGTCGACGCGTTTGAGGCGCACGTCGACGATCTGGATGCCGATCTGCTTCGCTTCCAGGATGACCTTGTTGCGGATGCCTTCCATCACCTTGCCGCGCTCGCCGGAAATGACTTCGCGCACCGTGCGCTTGGTGATTTCATCGTTCAGCGCCGCCTTGACGATCTGCGACATGCGGTCGCGCGCACGCGATTCGTCGCCGTTGAAGCTGACGTAATACAGGCGCGGATCGAGGATGCGGAATTTTACGAAAGCGTCGACCAGGATGTTCTTCTTTTCGGCCGTGATGAAACGGTCGGAGTCGGGCGTATCCAGGGTCTGGATGCGCTTGTCGAACATCACCACGTTTTGCAACGGCGCCGGCAGCTTGAAGTGCAGGCCAGGCTCAGTGATGGTGTCGCGCACTTCGCCCAAGGCGAAGACGATGGCGAACTTGGTCTGGTCGACCACGAACACGCACGACCACAACAGCAACAGGGCGACGAAGGCGCCGACGAATAAAGTAACGACGCGGTTCATCAGCGGCTCTCCCGTTCACGGCCGGTGGCGCGGCTGTCGCGCTGGCGCGCGGTTTCTGTGGTCATGATGTCTTGTGGCGTGGGTACGCTGACGGCGGGTGCGGGCATTTGCACCGGCCCCGATTTGGAGCCGATGGCGGCATCGTTGGCGGCGGTCTGGGCGATGAGCTTGTCGAGCGGCAGGTACAGCATGTTGTTGCCGGCCTTGGCATCGACCATCACCTTGCTGGCGCTGCTGAAAATCTGCTGCATGGTTTCCAGGTACATGCGGTCGCGGGTAACGGCCGGCGCCTTCTGGTACTCGGCGACCACCTGGCTGAAACGCGAGGCGTTACCGGTGGCCGATTCCACCACTTGCGAGCGGTAGGCTTCGGCGTCCTGGGTCAGGCGGATGGCGGCGCCGCGCGAACGGGGGATGATGTCGTTGGCATAGGCTTCACCTTCGCTCTTGGCGCGGGCGCGGTCCTGGCTGGCCTTGACGGCGTCGTCGAACGCGCTCTGGACTTGCTCGGGCGGCTGCACGCTTTGCATGGTGACGTTGGTCACCTGCACGCCGAGGGCGTAGCGGTCGGCGATCTGCTGCATCAGGCGGGTGGTGTCGAGGGCGATCTGCTCGCGCCCTTCGTACAGCACGAAATCCATCTTGCTCTTGCCGACCACTTCGCGGATGGCGCTTTCGGCGATCTGGCGCACGGTGTCGTCCTCGTGATCGCGGTTGTTGTAGATCCAGGCGACCGGATCTTTCAGGGTGTACTGCACGGCGAACTGGATGTCGATGATGTTTTCGTCATCGGTCAACATCAGCGCTTCCTTCGGATTTTTCGAGCGCAAGGAACCGCGGTAGCCCACTTCGGCCGTGCGCACGCGCGAGACGTCGACCGCCTGGTGCGCCTGGAACGGCGCCGGCCAGCGCCAGTTGAAACCGGGGCCGGTTCTATGGCTCAGTTTGCCGAAGGTGGTGACGATGCCGACCTGTCCTTCCTGCACGATGAAGGCGCCGCTGGCCAGCCAGATGAAGACGACGATCACGCCGATCACGCTTGCGGTGACGCTGGCGCCCTTCATGTCGGGGCGATAGCCGTTGTTGTTGTCGCCGCCGTTGTTGTTGTTCTTGCCGAACAGGCGGTTGAGGCGGGCATTGAAGTCGCGCCACATCTGGTCGAGATCGGGCGGACCCTCGCCGCCCGGGCGCCGGCCTTCTTGTTTTTTATTGTCGGCGTCCGGCTTGTGACCCCAACGCGGGTCATTGAGCGACAACTTGACGCCGAAGCGCCTGAGGAGAGAAACGAGCATCTATCGTGGTCCGGCGTTGGTGGAAAATCGGGGTGCTGCGTCGCGGTGGTCGGCGTCCTCGTCGAGGTCGCCATCGGCATTGCTGTCGGGCTCGTCTTCCTCGCCATCCCAGGCATCCGCTGCCTGGTCGGCGTCATCCTGCTTGACGGCGTCGGGACGGTAGATCGGCGCCGCCTGGGCCGCTTCGACGATCGCTTCGCGCAGCAAGTCGAGGCCATCGCCCTTGTGAGCGCTGACAAAAACGCGGCTGATTTTATCATACTCATCACGCTCTATTGCCGGCTCAAAACCTGCAATATCGATCTTGTTCCATACCAAAATTTGTGGAATGTGATCGGCGCCGATTTCACGAAGGACCTCGTTGACCTGTTCGATCTGCTCCATCCGCACCGGGCTGGCGGCGTCGACGACGTGCAGCAGCAAGTCGGCATGGATGGTTTCTTCGAGCGTGGCGCGAAACGCAGCCACCAGCTGGTGCGGCAATTCGCGCACGAAACCGACCGTGTCGGACATGACCACGCTGCCTACTTCCTCGTTCAGGTACAGCCGGCGCGAGGTGGTGTCGAGGGTGGCGAACAACTGGTTGGCCACGTACACACCGGCCTTGGTCAGGGCGTTGAACAGGGTCGACTTGCCGGCGTTGGTGTAGCCGACCAGCGAGACGGAAAAAGTCTGGTTGCGTCCGCGCGAACGGCGCTGGGTTTCGTGTTGCTTGCGCAGCTTCTTCAGGCGCGCACGCAAGGCCTTGACCCGCTCGCCGATCAGGCGGCGGTCGGTCTCGAGCTGGGTTTCACCGGGACCGCGCAGGCCGATACCGCCCTTTTGCCGTTCCAGGTGGGTCCAGCCGCGCACCAGGCGCGTGGCCAGGTGCTGCAGTTGCGCCAGCTCGACCTGTAACTTGCCCTCGTGGCTTTGCGCGCGCTGGGCAAAG
>JAQGNM010000301.1 GCA_028291845.1 Massilia sp.
GCAAGGCCTGTGGAACCTGTTCCTGCCGAAGTCCAAGCGTGCGCCGGAAGGCTTGTCGAATCTCGACTACGCGCCGCTATGCGAAATCATGGGCAGGGTGGTATGGGCGCCGGAAGTATTCAACTGCGCCGCGCCCGACACCGGCAACATGGAAACCATCGAGCGCTACGGGACCGAACAGCACAAGACGCGCTGGCTCGAGCCGCTGCTGCGCGGCGAAATCCGCTCGGCGTTTGCGATGACCGAGCCGAATGTGGCCTCGTCGGACGCCACCAATATTGAAACGCGCATAGAACGGGACGGCGACGATTACGTCATCAACGGCCACAAGTGGTGGATCTCCGGCGCCGGCGACCCGCGCTGCAAGATCTACATCGTCATGGGCAAGACCGATCCGAACGCCGCGCGCCACCAGCAGCAGTCGATGATCCTGGTGCCGGCCGACACCCCCGGCATCACCGTGGTGCGCCCTTTACCCGTGTTCGGCTACGACGACGCCCCGCACGGCCATTGCGAAATCCTGTTCGAGAACGTCCGCGTGCCGGCCTCGAACCTGTTGCTGGGTGAAGGCCGCGGCTTCGAAATCGCCCAGGGCCGCCTGGGACCGGGACGCATCCACCACTGCATGCGCGCCATCGGCGTGGCCGAACGCGCGCTCGAGCTGATGTGCAAGCGCCTGAATTCGCGCGTCGCTTTCGGCAAGAAGGTGTCCGAGCAAGGCGTGTGGCGCGAACGCATCGCCGATTGCCGCATCAAGATCGACACCGCGCGCCTGCTGACCCTGAAGACTGCGTCACTGATGGACACCGTCGGCAACAAGCACGCCCAGGCCGAAATCGCCATGATCAAGGTGCTGGCGCCGAATGTCGCCCAGGAAGTGCTGGACCTGGCGATCCAGGCGCACGGCGCCGCCGGCGTGTCGGACGATTTTCCGCTGGCTTCGCAATGGGCCGGCAACCGCACCCTGCGCCTGGCGGACGGGCCGGACGAGGTGCATCGCAATGCGATCGCCAAGCTGGAGCTGGCCAAGTGGATCACACTGGGCGAGGATCTCAGCCTGCCGGTGACCCGGGGCTGAACGAGCGACGCGCCTGAGAGCTGTTCGCGGCGCGCTTTATGCCGCCGGATCGAGGAAGAACACCGCGTACGCCTTGGCCGGTGTCTTCTCGGTCGGCTTTTCGATCTGCACCTGGGCGCAGTCTTCCGCCGCCAGGCTGCGCCAGTTGGCGATACCGGCATTGGCGAAGAACGCCGTCGCCTTCGAGCCCAGGCTCAAGTCCAGCGCGATGCGGGCATTGCGCGCGCCGGTTTTGGCGTAGTTCACGCCCTGCAAAGCAAAACCGAATTGCGCCAGCCATGGCTCCCACAGGCCCGACTCGCTGCCGGCGACGATGCGCTTGAATATCTCGTGCAGCGCCAGGCCCTTTTTTACCCCCACCCGCAGCACCTGCAGCGAGGGCGCCTCGCGCGCGTCGATGCTGCGCTTGGCGGCGCCGCGATCGCTGATGGCTTTCAGCTCTTTTGAAAAGGCGGCGTCGCGCTCGGTGTAGTCGCGCATGCGGCCGTACAGTTCCGGATCGAGGAAGGGATTGGGCGGACGGCCGGCCGGCGCGGCCTCCTCGCTGGCGGACTTGGCGGAAGTGGTTTTTTTGTTGGTCATGATCGGTGCGCCAAGGCAGGCAGGAGAACGGGGCGACAGTGTAGCACTTCAGGGGCGGCGATTGCCCGCATCCTTGATTGCCGGGTTGAATGTTGCGTGACGGCACGAAATGGCACCGCAATGATTTCGCGCAAATGCCGTGAAACGACGCGCTCTTATGATCAGTTTCCCCTGTTCAACGGAGTAGACGCGATGAAGAAAATCCTGATTCCAGCTTTACTAGCCGCCTTGCTGAGCGCGTGCGGCGGCGGCGGCAGCGCCGGTGGCGCCACGCCGAGCGCCGCAGCGCCGGCAGCGCAGACGCCAATCGCGCCTGCGGTGGTCACGGCGCCCCCGGAGACACCGAGTTACACGCTGAGCACGCCATCAGCGAATCTGTCCACCGACAATACCAGCGCACTGATCAAATACGCCGGCACCACCAACATGGCGCTACAAGGCAAAGGCAACAAAATCTGGATCAGCGACGCCCAGGCCATGGGAACGGTCACCGTGACGGGCAGCGACAATGTGATCGTCTTCAAGCCCGCCTCCACCGTTGCTTCTCTCACGGTGAGCGCCGGCAACACCGTTTACCTGCCGGCCGGTTCGCCCATCAAGGTCGAAGGGAGCGGGGCCACGGTCAATTACTATACGAAATAAACTCGCGGCCGCGACGCGCTCAATAGCAGCGCATCAGCATTTCAGCGACGCACGCCGGTTTTGCACCGGCGTCGCTTTCGATGACCACGTTCCAGGTCAGCTGCTCGCCTCCCTCGACCGCCTCGACCGCCAGCAAGGTGACGCGCGCCCGTACCCGGCTGCCGACCGGCACCGGCGCCGGAAAGCGCACCTTATTGAGGCCGTAGTTCAGCACCATCTTCGCCCCTGCCAGGCGCACGGCGTTTTCGAACAGGGCCGGAATCAGCGACAAGGTCAGAAACCCGTGCGCCACCGGCATGCGGAACGGCGACTCGCGCTGGCAGCGCGCCGGATCGGTATGAATCCACTGGTGGTCCTCGGTGGCCTCGGCGAAGGTGTCGATGCGCGTTTGCGGCATGTCCAGCCAGTCGGAGACTGCGACCTCCTGGCCGACGCAGTCGCGCAGCAGTGCCGGATTCATGTCACGCATCGCCGGCCGCTCCCGGACGGCGCAGGAACATGCCCATCCCTTCGATGGTGCAGACGTCGACGCCATGCTGGTTTTTTGCGACCCACTTCGACCAGACCACGCCGCGGTCCGGCTTCGATTCGGACGGCTTGACTTTGACGGTCTCGTAGCGCACTCGTAAAGTGTCGCCGGCGCGCACCGGGGCCAGCCAGCGCACGCCATCCAGGCCCGGCGAACCCATGCTCGACGACGCCGCCATCAGGCCGTCGACCACCAGCCGCATCATCATGCTGCAGGTGTGCCAGCCGCTGGCGATCACGCCGCCGTAGATCGAGCCGGCAGCTGCCGCGGCATCGATGTGGAAGGGCTGCGGGTCGAACTGGCGGGCGAAGTCGATGATCTCCGCTTCGGTGACGTGGCGCTCGCCCAGATCGATCACCTGGCCGGGGTAAAAGTCTTCGAAATACCAGCTGACGCTTCTCATCCCCTCGCTCATGCCGTCACTCCCTGCGCGTCCATCTGCGCAAATCCCGGCTGCGCCATGAAGCGGCGCAGGTGATGGTCGCCATCGCCCAAGGTCAGTTCGATCATCGCCAGGCGCTTGAAGTGGTGCGCGGCCGGCAGCTCGTTGGTCACGCCCATGCCGCCGTGCAGCTGCACCGCCTGCTGGCCGATGAAGCGGGCCGCTTCGCCGACCCGGTACTTGGCGGCCGACACCGCGCCGCGCCGCTCCGCGCTGTCGCTCGAGCCGGCCTTGACCGCCGCCAGCAGCGCCATCGAACGGGCCTGCTCGAGGTGGATGAACATGTCGGCCATGCGGTGCTGCAGGGCCTGGAATTTGCCGATCGGCGCGCCGAATTGATTGCGGGTTTTCAGGTAGTCGAGGGTGGCGTCGAACAGCGCTTCCATCGCCCCCAGCGCTTCGGCGCACAACAGCGCGGCGCCGTAGTCGGCACAGGCGTCGAGGATGTCCCAGCCGGCCCCCGCCGCGCCGATCAAGGCGTCGGCGCCGACCTTGACCTTGTCGAAGACGATATCGGCGGCGCGCTGGCCGTCCAGGCTGCGGTAGCCCAGGATGGTAATCCCGGGCGCGTCGGCCGGCACCACGAACAGCGAGATGCCGGCCTGCTCGCGCTGGCCGCCGGCGCTGCGGGCCGAGACGATCAGCATGTTCGCTTGTGCGCCGTGCACGACCACGCTCTTGCGGCCGTCGATCACGAAGCCGTCGCCATCGGGCGTGGCGGTGACGGCGATGTAGGCGAGGTCATGGCGCGACTGGCGCTCGTGCAGGGCGCAAGCCAGTTTCAGTTCGCCGGCCGCCACCTGTTCGAGCAGGTGGCCGTGCGCGCCGCCGCGTTTTAAAAATTCGGCGCCCAGCACGGTGGCGAAATACGGTTCGACCACCAGGCCGCGGCCGAGCTCCTTCATCACCACGTACATGTCGACCGCGCTGCCGCTGAAACCGCCCTGCTCCTCGGGCACCGGCAGCGCCGTCATGCCCAGTTCGGCCAATGTGTTCCAGGCTTGCTGCGAGACGCCGGCGTCCGAGCCGATGATCTTCATGCGCGCATCGAAACCATAATCCTTGTCGATCCAGCGCTTGAGGGCATCGGCGAACTGCTGCTGCTCTTCCTTGAGATTGAAGTCCATGTCCGCTCCTTAAAGTCCGAGAATCATCTGGGAGATGATATTGCGCTGAATCTCGTTCGAGCCGCCGTAGATCGAGGTCTTGCGGAAGTTGAAGTAGTAGCCGGCCAGGGGCGCGGCGTCGTCGTCGCCGCCGCGCGCGTGCTCGCTCCCGGACTCGAGGTAGGCCGGGTCGAACGGCAGCGCCATGGGACCGGCCGCCTCCACCATCAATTCGGTCAGCCGCTGCTGGATCTCGGTGCCGCGCACTTTCAGCACCGACGCCTCGGCGCCCGGCGCTTTTGCCTGCGCCAGCACGCGCAGCACCGTCATCTCCAGCGCCATCAGTTCGATTTCCAGCGCCGCCACCTTGGCGCCGAACAGCGGGTCGGCCAGCAGCGAGCGGCCGTCGACGAACTGCTTGCTGGCGTAGCGCTTCAAAAACGCCAGCTCGCGCTTGGAACGGCCGACCGCGGCAATGCCGGTCCTCTCGTGGCCCAGCAGGTATTTGGCGTAGGTCCAGCCCTTGTTTTCCTGCCCGACCAGGTTGGCCACCGGCACCCGCACCTTGTCGAACCAGACTTCGTTCACTTCATGGTCTTCATCGAGCATCTCGATCGGACGCACGGTGATGCCGGGCGACTTCATGTCGATCAGCAGAAACGAGATGCCTTCCTGCTTGCGCACGCCAGTGTCGGTGCGCACCAGGCAGAAAATCATGTCGGCATGCTGGGCCAGGGTGGTCCAGGTTTTCTGGCCGTTGACGATGTAATGGTCGCCATCGCGCACCGCGGTGGTCTTCAGCGAAGCCAGGTCGGAACCGGCGCCCGGTTCCGAATATCCCTGGCACCACCAGTCTTCGCACGACAGGATACGGGGTAAATAGTATGCTTTTTGTTCGGCACTGGCGAACGCCATGATGACCGGCGCCACCATATTCACGCCGAATGGCAGGATCGGCGGCGTGCCGGCGCGTGCGCATTCCTCTTCCCAGATATGGCGCTGCACCGGGCTCCAGCCCGGGCCGCCGAATTCGACCGGCCAGCCGGGCGCCACCCAACCCTGCTTGGCCAGGATCTTGTGCCAGCGGACGTAATCGTCACGCTGCATGCGCAGGTGGTTATTGACTTTGTGTTTGAGATCGGCCGGCAGATGCTCGGCCAGGAAGGCGCGTACCTGGTCGCGAAAGGCCAGGTCGTCGGCGCTGTAATGCAGGTCCATTGTGTCTCCTCGTAGGGGGTCGCCTTAAAAAAGCACGATCGTTCACAAGGATTGTACCTGAAATTCGTGGCTCCGGGCCGCAGCGGACCGGAGGGGGGACTGGCACAAGCGCGAAGCGCGCAGATGCCTGTCCCATGGTCGATTTGCCGCAAAGCAGAGAGGGGACAGGCACCTTCGGTCCGATCGCGGCCCGGCCAGTCCCCCTGCTAATTAATTCCCCACCTCTTTCACAGGCGCCCGGTACGGCATCGTCCGCGACGCCATCCGCGTGTCGGTTTTCAGCATCGCCGATTCGTCCGCCAGCACGTGCGCCGCTTCCTGCAGCAGCACGTCCTTGGCATTCTTCGCCGCCTTCTCGGCCGCCAGCTCGGCTGCCAGGTTGCGTTCGTCGGCCTGCAAGCCGTCGTCCTGGCGCGGCAAGCCTTTCAGGGCCACCGATTTGACCGGCTTGACGGGCGTCGGCACCTTGGCGCGTGCTTCCTTGGCGTCCGGTCCGGCGGCGCCGTCGTCGAGCGGCGATTGGGCCGCCAGGCGGGCGTCGCGCAGCTTGGTGCGGGCGTCCTGGGCGTCGCGCTCCTTGCGGCGCACCGTTTCGTTCAGCGACAGCACATTGTCCTTGCGAATCTTGCGGAACTCGGCCAGGTCCTCCTGCAGGTACTGGAAGTCCTTGTCCTTGGCGATGCGCGCTTCGTGACGCTTCTGCAGCGGCGAGATCAGTTCCTTCAGGTCGCCCGACGCCGTGTAGGTGGCCGGTTTGATGGTGGTGTACGGCAGCGCGTTGTCGTAGGTCGATTCGCCGAACACGTCGGCGTCGGCCGTCACCGGGAACTTGATGTCCGGGGTGACGCCGCGTAGCTGGGTGGTGCCGCCATTGATGCGGAAGAACTGGGCGATGGTCATCTTCAGTTCGCCGTATTTGACCTTGTCGTTGGGCGCGAAGCGGTCCAGGTTGACGATGGTTTGCACGGTGCCCTTGCCGAAGCTCGGTTCGCCGATGATCAGGCCACGGCCGTAATCCTGGATGGCGGCGGCGAAAATCTCCGACGCCGACGCCGAACCGCGGTTGATCAACACGCCGACCGGACCGTCCCACGCCATGCCGGGCACGGTGTCGGATTCGACTTCCACCTTGTCGGTGGTCTTTTGCATCACCACCGGGCCCTTGTCGATGAACAGGCCGGTCAGTTCCACCGCCTCGGTCAGCGAACCGCCGCCGTTGTTGCGCAGGTCGATCAGGACGTTGTCGACCTTTTCCTTTTTCAGCTCGCCGAGAATACGGGCGACGTCGCGGGTGGCGCTCTTGTAATCCTTCTCGCCGCGGCGGCGGCCGTCGAAGTCTTGATAGAAGGTCGGCAGCGAGATCACGCCGATGCGGCGCTTGAGGGCGCCATCCTTGACTTCGATGATCGACTTCTTGGCGGACTGCTCTTCCATGCTGATTTTCTTGCGCACCAGCGACACCGACACGTGCTTGCCGTCGGTGCCGGCCTCGGCCGGCAGCACGTCGAGGCGCACTACCGAATCCTTGGCGCCGCGCACCAGCACGACGACGTCGTCGATGCGCCAGCCGAGCACGTCGGTGAACGGCGCGCTCTCGCCCTGCGCCACGCCGACGATGCGGTCGCCCACCTTCAGCTTGCCCGACAGCGCCACCGGGCTACCCGGCACGATTTCCCGGATCACCGTGTACTCGTCGCGGGTTTGCAGCACCGCGCCGATGCCCTCGAGCGACAGGCGCATGGCGATGTCGAAATTCTCCGCCGAGCGGGGACCGAGGTAATTGGTGTGCGGCTCGATGGCGGTGGCATAGGCGTTCATGAACATCGAGAACACATCCTCGTTATTCAGCTTTTTCACGCGCGAAAGGTAATTGTCGTAGCGCTTGTCGAGCGTCTCGCGGATCGCCTTGTCGTCCTTGCCGGCCAGCTTCAAACGCAGCCAGTCGTTTTTCACGCGGCGGCGCCACAGGTCGCGCGCCTCTTCCTCGCTCTTCGGCCAGGCGGCTTTTTCGCGGTCGATCTGGAAGGTTTCGTCGGAGGCGAATTCGAATTTGCCCTTGAGCAGTTCGCGGGCATATGCCATGCGCTGGGCGAAACGCTGCTGGTAGACGTTGTAGACGGCGAACGGCAAGCTCAGGTTCTCGTTCTGGATCGCATCGTCGAGTTTGCTGCGGCCGACATCGAACTGGTCGATATCCGATTGCAGGAAATACAACTTCTCGCTATCCAGATTCTTGAAATAGCGGTCGAAGATTTTTTCCGACATGGCGTCGTCGAGCGGCATCGCCTTGTAGTGGTAGCGCGCCAGGAATTTCGATGCCCACAGGGCGGCTTGCGCCTGCGCCGGATCGGGCTTGATCTGGACAACGGCGGCTTTGTCGCTGGCCGGCGGCAATGCGGGCGCGGCGCCTGCGTGGGCGGAAATGGCCACCGCCATCGCGAGGATGAACATTTTCTTCTTCATGCGTAGACTCTCCGTGCGTTGTTCAAGGCTGCTGCAAATACGACAAGCACTGTCACTGCCGTACGCTATCGAATCGATTCTAACAGGATAGCAGGTGCGTACAGGACAGCAACGCTGCCATATTAAGGCCAGCTTAAGCACAAACTTGCGGCCGTGCCTGAAATTTTACAAGTGCATTTACAAGGTGAAACAGCTGGCGCCGCGGCAATGCCAGTGCCAGACGGCAGCGCCGGCGGCAATCATGATGATCGGATAAGGCCACGAGCGCGCGGCGATGCGCCAGTCGGCCCCCGACGGCCAGAACGACAGGAACTGCGGCGCCAGCAAAAAGGCGATCAGGATGTCCACAGGGGCGAAATGCCAGTCGCCGCCACGGGTGCGCCACCAGGCGGCGATGAATGGCAGCACGATCAGCGCCAATGGCGCCAGCGCCGCCGGCGCCGCGTTGTACCAGCGCAGCCGGGTCAGGCTGACCGAACCGAGCCGCCACTGCACGCGCCCGCCGGCAGCGGCAACCCGGCGCGGGATGATGGAAATGGCCACCGGGCGGGCGCCCACCGCCAGGCCGGCGATCAGGTGGGCCAGCTCGTGGCAGATGGTGCCGGCCAGGGTGAACAGGAAAAAAACCGGGTGCAGGCGCGCCAGGATGGCGATGACGACGGCCAGCGCCGCTGACGGCGCCAGGTACAGCAACAGATCCAGATTATGCAAGATTACGCATAAAAGCAGCGCCCGCACGCTTGCCGATAACGCTCGTTGCCGCCGATGCTGACCTGTTCGCCTTCGCGAAGGCGCCGTCCGGCCTCGTCGACCCGCACGTTCATGGTCGCCTTTTTGCCGCAGCTGCAAATGTTTTTCAGCTCTTCGATATCGTCGGCCAGCGCCAGCAGGTAGGCCGAGCCGGGAAACGGGTCGCCGCGGAAATCGCTGCGCAGGCCGTAGCAGATCACCGGCACGCCACGCACCTGGGCCAGCTGGTGCAACTGTTTGACCTGCTCGGTCGACAGAAACTGCGCCTCGTCGATCAGCACGCAGGCCACCTTCGGCACCACTGCCAGGAAATCGGTATCGGCATCGAAGGTGTCGACATCGCGCTGCGGTCCCAGCCGCGAGGTCACCTTGCCGGTGCCGTAGCGGTTGTCGATGGCAGCGGTGTACAACTTGACGTGCTGGCCTTGCTCTTCGTAATTGTGGGCGACCTGCAGCAGCGCTGTCGATTTGCCGGCGTTCATCGCCGAATATCTGAAATAAAGTTTTGCCACGGCCGTACCTGCAATCGTTGGAAGCGTCGGATTATACAGAAGGGTTTTTACTGCCCGGGATGATACTTTCGCTCGAGGTTTTTCTCGATATCGGCCGGATAAAATAGCACGTCCTTGAATTGGCCGCGGCTGTACATCTCCGCCTGATCGGCAAAATGTTTTGAAGCCGGATCGGCGCTCTGCCCGCCCGCCAGGATGCTTTTGGCGCGCAGTTTCGGTCCGAACTCGACGGCCGCCACAAAACTGTTGCCGCGGTCGCCGTAGATGCGCTTGGTGGTTTGCTTGGCCGACATACCAAACGCGGCCAGCGAACCCCAGGTGGCCGAGGCGAACGGCACCGGCCAGCTCGGTTTGCTGTCGTCGTACTGTTGTTCCACATCGCCATTGAGGCGCTGAAACCGGTTGATCTCGCCCCACGGCGTTTGCCAGCTGCCGAAGTCGGCCGTCAGCCTGGCGCTCGCCTTGACCAGCGCCTGCAGGCGGTCCTGCCCATCGATGTGGGTGATGATGAAATCAGCGGCCGGCATCTCGAGAGCGCGCGCTTTCGGCGCCGCCGCGGCGATCAGCTGCTGGCCCCAGTACACCGCCAGCGAAGTCGGCACCGAGTCGACGGCGAAGCGCAGATTCCAGCCGCGCAGCGCCGCCACCTGCGGCGCCAGCTGCGCTTTCAAGGCGTCGGCGGCCGGCAAGGCGTCCCAGTCGGCCAGCAGTTGCGGCAGCAGCGGCTCGAACTCGGTCAGGTAACTGTCGTAGGCCGCGCCGATCAGGCTGTCGATGGTGAAGTCGCGCTTGTCCTTGAGCACGCGCACCGCGTGCACGCCGCGGGCATTTTCCGGCAGCGCCCACATGTATTTCGGGAAATCGGTCTGCTTCGGGCTACTGGCGCCGGAGGAAGCGAACGGCCAATTGTTAGTGTTAAGAATGAAGCCGCTGGCCGGATCGCGCAGGGTGATGGTCTCGTTCACGGGGTGCAGCCCCTGCCACTCGGTGGCGGCGACGCTGCCGTCGACAGGGTGAGTAAAATCGATAGCCCGGTCGCGGCGAGGAATGAAGTTGCCGTGGAAATAGGCGATGGTGCCGTCGGCGTCGGCGTACACCGTGTTGTTCGACGAATTGGTGCGCAGCTCCATCGACTTGTAGAAGCTGGCGTAACCGGTCGCCTTGGTGCGCGCGAACGACTGCG
>JAQGNM010000336.1 GCA_028291845.1 Massilia sp.
TCACCGACGCCGAATCGACCTCGCGCAGGAAGCGCATGGCGCGACTGTAATCCTCGGTGACGATCGCATCGGTGTGCTGCGAGGAATAGGTGTTGATGTGATCGATCGCGTCGCTCACGCCGTCGACCACCTTCACCGCGAGGATGGCCGCGAGATATTCGGTGCGCCAGTCCTCTTCGGTGGCCGCGGCCAGATGCGGATAGCCGGCGAGGATCTTGCGCGCCTCGTCGTCGCCGCGCAGTTCAACGTCCTTCGCGCCGTATCGCTCGGCGAGCTTCGGCAAAACCTCGGCCGCGATGCCGCGCGCGACCAGCAGAGTTTCCATCGTGTTGCAGGTGCCGTAGCGGTGGCACTTGGCATTGAAGGCGATATCGAGCGCCTGATGAAGGAGGCGACGGTGCCGATGATCAAACACCTCGACGGCATCTGCCACGTCTACATCGACGCCAAGGCGGACCTGGAAAAGGCGGTGGCGGTGGCGTTCAACGCCAAGTGCCACCGCTACGGCACCTGCAACACCATGGAGACCCTGTTGGTCGACCGCGCCATCGCCGCCTCGGTGCTGCCGCTGCTGGTGCCCCTGTATCTCGAACAACAGGTCGAACTGCGCGCCGATCCGACCGCGCTGTCGATTTTGCAGGCGGACGGCTACCCTTACCTGGCGGCGGCGGACGAACAAGACTGGGCCACCGAATATCTGGCGCCGATCCTGGCGATCAAGATCGTCGACGGCATCGACGCCGCGATCGAGCATATCAATACCTGGTCCTCGCACCACACCGACGCCATCGTCACCGAAGACTATACCGACGCCCTGCGTTTTCTGCGCGAGGTCGATTCGGCCTCGGTGATGGTCAACGCTTCGACGCGCTTTGCCGACGGCTTCGAATATGGTCTCGGCGCCGAAATCGGCATCTCCAACGACAAGCTGCATGCGCGCGGGCCGGTCGGCCTGGAAGGCTTGACCTCATTGAAGTACATCGTGTTTGGCAACGGCCAGGTACGCGTTTAAGGCCGGGAACCGCATGCTCTGGATCAAAGCGTTTCACATCGTGTTTGTCGCCTCCTGGTTCGCCGGGCTGTTTTATTTGCCGCGCATCTTCGTCAACCTGGCCATGGAAAGCGACCAGGCGGCCACTTCGCGCCTGCTGCTGATGGCACGCAAGCTGTACAAATTCACCTCGATGCTGATGGTGCCGGCGCTGGCGCTGGGGATCTGGATGTGGCTCGGTTACGGTTTCAAAGGGGGCTGGCTGCACGCCAAGCTGGCGCTGGTGGTGCTGGCGATCGGCTACCATCACGCTTGCGGATCGCTCCTGAAAAAATTCGAGAAGGGCGTGAATGCCCGCTCACACGGCTGGTACCGCTGGTTCAACGAGGTGCCCGTCATTTTGCTGATCGCGATCACCATTCTCGTGGTCGTCAAACCTTTCTGAGGCAAGCGCGATGTCCAACACCACTACGTACTATATGGCGCCCCATTCGCCGTGGACCTATCTGGGCCACGCGCGCTACGTCGCCATGGCCAAGGCCGCCGGTGCGCGCATCGATTTGAAACCGTGCGACATGGGACGGGTGTTCGCCGCCTCGGGCGGCCTGCCTCTCGGCAAGCGCTCGCCGCAGCGGCAGGCATATCGCCTGCTTGAACTGGCGCGCTGGTCGGAACACCTGGGCTTGCCCCTGAAACCGCAGCCGACGTTTTTCCCGGTGCCGCCCGACGCCGCCGCCAAGCTGATTATCGCCGCCCGCACAGGCCTGGGAAGCGATGCGGCGCTCGAACTGGCCGGGGCCATCATGCATGCGCTGTGGGCCGACGACAAGAACATCGCCGACGATGCCACCCTGGCGCAAGTGGCCAACAGCTGCGGCTTCGACGGCGCCAACCTGGTCAAATCGTCGCAAACGGCGGGCGTGCTGGCCGAATACGAAAAAAACACCGATGACGCGCTGGCGGCGAACGTGTTCGGCGCGCCCTGGTACATCGTCGACGGCGAGGGCTTCTGGGGGCAAGATCGTTTGGATTTCGTCGAGCGCGCATTGAACAAGTAATTAACACATCGGGACGGCGCAGGCGCCTTCCTTTCACCTACTTTTAACGGATAAAAGGTACCCCATGGCTTCATTTTTTTGCCCATGCCCGCGCGGCATGGAAGCGGCGCTGGCCGAGGAACTCGGCGAAATCGCCCAGCTTTCCACCACAATGAAGGTGCACAACCAGGTGCCGGGCGGCGTGCACGCTTCCGGCCACCTGCTCGACACCTACCTGATCAATCTGCACTCACGCATCGCCTCGCGCGTGCTGCTGCGCATGGCGCAATCGAGCTACGCCAACGAAAACGATATTTACGACCTGGTGCTGGCGCAGCCGTGGGAAGACTGGTTCACGTTCGAGCACACCATCCGCGTCGACGTCACCGCCGTCAAGTCGCCGCTGCGCAGCCTCGAGTTCACCACCCTGAAAATCAAGGACGCCGTGTGCGACCGCTTCCGCGACCAGTTCGACAAGCGTCCCTCGGTCGACACGCGCGAGCCGGATATCCGCATCGTCGGCTTTCTCGACCAGCGCAATTTCACCATCTATATCGACACCTCCGGCGAAGCGCTGTTCAAGCGCGGCTGGCGAGAAGAGACCGGCGACGCGCCGCTGCGCGAGAACCTGGCCGCCGGCATGCTGCGAGTGGCCGGCTGGAAGCCCGGCACGGTGCTGTTCGATCCGATGTGCGGCTCCGGCACCATCCTGATCGAGGCGGCGCAAATGGTGCAGGGTATCGCCCCCGGCGCGCGCCGCAGCTTCGCCTTCGAAAAGTTCAACGATTTCAAAGCCGCCCCGTGGCAGGCCATGAAGGATGCCGTCAAACGCAATCCGCTGCCAAGCGAGCCGACCATTTTCGGCAGCGACATCTCCGGCGACATGGTCGCCATGACGCGCCACAACCTGAAAACCGCCGGCATCGAGTTCGACGTCCCCTTGAAACAGATCGAGGCGCAGGAAGTCAAGCCGCCCACCGAATCCCCGGGCATCCTGCTGACCAACCCGCCCTACGGCGAGCGCATCGGCGTGCGCGGCGATTCGACCATGGCGCCCGACGACATGGCCCAGGCCTTCTATACCTCGCTGGGCACCACCTTGAAACAGCGCTTTGCCGGCTGGACCGTGTTCCTGTTCACCGCCGACCTGTCGCTGCCGAAGCTGCTGCGCTTGAAAGAGGCGAGAAAAACGCCGTTCTTCAACGGCGCCCTCGAATGCCGTCTGTTCCGCTTCGACATGGTGGCCGGTTACAACCGCCGGGAAGAAGCCAAACCCAAGCAGGGCTGATCGATGTTCCCGGAACCGCCCGCCAATTTGCCGAAGGACCCGGTAGTCCCGGTGCCGCTGCCGCCGGTGCACCGCATCGCCATGCTGGGCGCCGGCGCGCTGGCCACCTTGCTGGCGGCGCTGTCGATGCTGGGGCCGTTCTCGATCGACGCCTACCTGCCGGCGTTTCCGAATATCGAAGCGGACCTGCGCGCCAGCCCGATCGAGGTGCAGCAGACCCTGGCCGCGTATCTGCTGGCCTTTGCCGGCATGGTCCTGTGGCACGGCGCGCTGGCCGATGCGTTCGGCCGCCGCAAGGTGATCCTGGTCGCCCTGATCGTGTTCGCCGTCGGCACTTTCGGCTGCGCCGCCTCGCACTCGGTCCACTACCTGTGGGTGTTTCGCATCATGCAGGGGGTGTCGGCCGGCGCCGGCGTGGTGATCGGCCGCGCCATCATTCGCGACCTGCATACGGGCGCGCCGGCGGCGCGCTTGCTGTCGCTGGTGACGATGATCTTTTCGATCGCCCCGGCGGTCGCGCCGGTGCTGGGCGGTTTGATCGTCAAGTACCTCGATTGGCGCATGATCTTTCATTTCCTGCTGGTGTACACGATCGTGCTGTTCTGGGTGTGCTGGCGTTACCTGCCGGAAACCCTGCCGGTCGCGCAGCGCCAGCCCTTCAATCTGGCCTACCAGGCGCGCAACTACGCGAGCATTTTCAAGTCGCCCTTGTTCCACCTGAAGTCCGGCGTCATCGCCTGTAACTTTGCCGGCATGTTCCTGTTCATCACCGCCGCGCCGGTGATGCTGCCGGTGCATCTGAAACTCGGTCCCGACCAGTTCGCCTGGCTGTTCGTGCCTACCGTGTCGGGGATTTTTCTGGGCGCGCTGGCGTCGAACCGCTTTGCCGGCCGCCTCGGGTTGGCGCGCCAGATCCGCATCGGCTTCAGTTTCCTGCTTGCCGCCGCCTGCGCCAACGTCGGTTACCACCTGTGGCTGCCGCCGGCGCTGCCGTGGAGCGTGCTGCCGATGTTTTTTTATACTTTCGGTATGTCGGTTGTCGCCCCCGGCGCCACCTTGCTCACGCTCGACCTGTTCCCCCACATTCGCGGCACGGTGGCGTCTTGCCAGTCGTTCGAGGTGACCCTGCTGGGCGCCCTGGTGGCGGGGGTGATCGCGCCCTTCCTGTCGTATTCGGTGTTGTGGCTGGCCCTCGGACAGTTGGGTTTTTGTTCGCTTGCATTGGCATTATGGTTGACCTCCAGGCAATACCGGCGCATGCTGTCCAATCACGTGCCCGAATAAATCGCAGGTGCTGCGCCAAACACCACAGATTTTCTGAAATTATTATTCCCAGATAGAAAGTTTGTGTATATATGTTAAGATCGTTGTATTAAAAACTTGAACAAGCCATACACCATCGTCTTGTTCAAGGGATAAACAAAATGTCGTGGCCGCTTCCACCTGAAGCGCCACCGGAATTGACCCTTCGATTATTGGCGGCGTGCCTGAGACAATGCAGCAAACAGACCACGATATTCGCAATCGCCTGTTGATTGCCCGTCTGCCGGCCATGCCGCAGATACTCATCAAATTGCTCGAGCACCTGCAGGCCGACGACCTCGGCATGGCGGAGCTGGCGGCGCTGATCTCCAATGATGCCGGCATGACGGCCAAGATCCTCGCCGTTGCCAACAGTTCGGCTTACCACCGCGTGCAACGCCAGGTCAGCGTGGAGCCCGCCCTGATGGCGCTCGGCACCGACATGATCAAGACGCTGGTGATCAGCGAATCGGTATTCCAGACCTTTAACAATTTTCCCCACTCGGGCAGCACCGACCTGCGCGCGTTCTGGAAAACCTCGCTGACGGCCGCGGTGATCGCCCGCGACGTCGCCAAGCGCATGGATTACCCCCACGTCGAGGAAGCCTATCTTGGGGGACTGCTGCACAACGTCGGCCGCCTGGCCTTGCTGGCCACCGCGCCGAAGGAATACGCTTTCAACTTTACCGCGCGCGACGACGAAGACTTGTGCGCGGTCGAGCAGAGAACCCTGCAAATCACCCACTCCGAAGCGGGCGCCTGGCTGATCGAACGCTGGCACCTCGACTCGTTTTTGGCCGACTCGGTGCTGTACCACCACGAGCCGATCGAGCGCCTCGAAGCGGCCCATCCGCTGATCCGCATCGTCCGCCTGGCCCATTTGATGAGCCACCACGACGCCGGCGATGACGAAGGCGCCGCCCTCGGCGACGGCGCCGCCTTGTGCGGCCTGGCGCAGGACGAGGTGGTGGCGATCGCCGCCGCCGCCGCCCGCCAGGTGGACAAATCGGCCGCGCATCTGGGTATCGACCTGGCCGGCGCCGACGACATTCCAACCCCGCCGGCCTATGCGCCGCCGAGCGACCCGGTACGTCAGCGCCTGTCCGAAGAGGTGCGCAACCTGGTGCTGGTGTCGGAAGTGGGGCAAAATTTCGCCCGCCAGCATGGCGAAGCGGGCCTGCTCGAATCGATGACCCGCTCGGCGCGCATCCTGTTCGACTTCGACAACGCGGTCATCCTGCTGGAAAACCCCACCGGGCAGGCGCTGGTCGGCATGCCATCGGGCGGCCAGCAGCGCATCGCCGAATTTTCCATCCCCCTCAATAAAGGCGGCGCGGTCGCCGCCGCCGCGCTGGCCCACAAGCCGGCGTTCGTCAAGCGCGACGCCCAGTCGCTCGGCCTGGCCGAAGAACAGCTGTTCCGCTTGCTTGGCACCGACAGCCTGGTGTGCGTGCCGCTGGCTGCCGGCGGCCGTTCGCTGGGCGTGATGATCGGCGGCCTGGCGGCCTGGCAGGTGCCGGCGTGCCAGAAGCGCGAGCGCTTCATGCAAGCCTTCGGCAGCCAGGCGGCCAGCGCCCTGGCGGCGGCCCTGGCCGAGCGCGGCCAGGCGCACCGCCAGTTGGCCCACGCCGCCGAGGAATACCGCGAGGCGTCGCGCCGCGTGGTGCACGAGGTGAACAACCCGCTGTCGATCATCAAGAATTATTTGAGCGTGCTTGACAATAAACTGGCGCGGCGCGAGCCGGTGGTCGGCGAAATGTCGATCCTGAACGAGGAAATCGACCGCGTCGGCCAGTTGATCAACGGCCTGGCCGATCTGCAGCCATCGACCGGTGGTGACAACGGCGCCACCAACGTCGCCCGCGTGGCCGACGACGTGCTGCGGCTGTTCCGCGCCACCGAGTTCGTCCCCGCCGGCGTGGCCATGACGGTCAGCATGCCCGACACCAGCGCCGAGATCGAGGGCGACGCCGACGTGCTCAAGCAAATCCTGGTTAACCTGGTCAAGAACGCCATCGAAGCCATCGGCAGCCACGGCAAGATCGACATCGCCAATCGCGGCCACGTGGTGCGCGACCGCACCCTGTACGTCGACCTGGTGGTGGCCGACAACGGCCCCGGCATGAGCCAGGAAGTGCTGGCCAATCTGTTCTCGCCCGTACGCAGCGCCAAGGAAGGCCAGCACCATGGCCTCGGCCTGTCGATCGTGCACGGTCTGGTGAAAAAAATCGGCGGCACCATCACCTGCCGCAGCAGCCCCGCCGGCACCAGCTTTGAAATTCTTTTGCCGGCCCGCAGTCCGGCCGGTGCGGTGACCGGGCCGCGCTCCCGGGCGATGGATTCGGTCTAGGCGATGATCAACTTGAACGCACAGGCCAGCGCCCACGCGGCCGTCGACATGCAGCGCGACCCGGCCGCGCCAGCGGGCAGTCCTGCGCAACTGAGCGAGAGCCACAAGCAGTTACCGCGCATCCTGCTGGTCGATGACGAGCCGCGCCTGCTGTCGTCGCTGTATGAGTTGCTGCGCGACCGCGACTACCAGTTGTACACGGCGTCGACCGGCGCCGAAGCGCTGGCCCACCTCGAAAAGACCGCTTTCGACCTGGTGTTGCTGGACTTGCGGCTGCCCGACATGAGCGGCCACGACATCATGGATTTTATTAACAAGAAGGGCTACGACGCCGACGTCATCGTGATGAGCGGCGAAGTCGGCATCGACGCCGCTATCGGCGCCTTGAAGCGCGGCGCCTACGACTACCTGCGCAAGCCCTACAGCCGCGAAGAGCTGCTTAAAACCGTCGCCAACGCGCTGCAGCAGCGCCGCCTGGCGGCCGCCAACCTGCGCATCGCCTCGCAGCTGGAAAACTCGGAAAAGCTGTACCGCTACCTGGTCGACAGCTCGCCCGACATCATCTATACGCTCAACCACGAGGGCCGCTTCACGTTCGTCAACGACCGCGCCTACCAGCTGCTGGGCTTCGCGCGCGAAGACTTGATCGGCAAGCATTACTCGATCCTGGTGCACGAGGAAGACCTGGAACGAGCCCGCTACGCGTTCAACGAGCGCCGCGTCGACGAGCGCGCCTCGCGCAACGTCGAACTGCGCCTGAAATGCCACGCCGGCGGCAACCAGGACCGCACCTTCAACAACACCCTGATGACGATCTCGCTCAATTCGATCGGCATGCACATCCCGGACAACGAGGTGACCCGCCTGGAGTTCTTCGGCACCTACGGCGTGGCGCGCGACATTACCGACCGCAAGCGGGCCGAGGAACTGATCTCCTACCAGGCCTACCACGACATCCTCACCGATCTGCCGAACCGCATGCTGTTCAAGGACCGCCTGGGCCTGGCCGTGATCCAGGCCAAGCGCAAGATGACCGAGCTGGCGGTGATGTTCATCGATCTGGACCGCTTCAAACTGGTCAACGACACGCTCGGCCACGTCAAGGGCGACGAGCTGCTGCAGCAGGCCTCGGTGCGCTTGAAGGAGTGCCTGCGCCGCGGCGACACCCTGGCGCGCCAGGGCGGCGACGAATTCACCATCGTGCTGCCGGAGCTGCGCGACCGCGAGGACGCCAAGCTGATTGCGGATAAATTTTTGGAGTGCCTGCAACAGCCGTTCGACCTGGACGGCCACCAAGTGCACATCTCGGCGTCGATCGGTATCGCCATCTACCCGACCGACGGCGAGTCGATCGACGAGCTGCTGCGCCACGCCGACATCGCCATGTATCAAGTCAAAGCGCTCGGCAAGAACGGCCACAGTTTTTATCACAACTCGATGCTCGACGTGTCGCACCAGAAGATCGCGCTCGAACAGAGCCTGCGCAAGGCGCTCGAGCAAAATGAGCTGGAAATGCATTACCAGCCGCAGATCGATTGCATCACCGGCCGCATCATCGGCGCCGAAGGCTTGATGCGCTGGAACCATCCGGCGCGCGGCCTGTTGACGGCCGGCGAATTTTTACCGTTCGCCGAAGAGAACGGCTTGATGCTGCCGATTTCCGACTGGATGATCGGCGCCCTGTGCCGCGATATGCTGCAGTGGAACGCCAGCGGCAACGAGGCGATTCGTTTATCGCTGAACCTGTCGCCCCAATACCTCGACCGCGGCGACTTTTTCGAAAAGATGCGCGGCGCGCTGGTGCGCTATGGGATCTCGCCGGCGCAGATCGAAGTGGAGATCACGGAAAACATCTGCATCCGCAATCCCCAATACGCCATCGAGCAGTTGAATAAACTGTGCCAACTGGGCGTGTCGGTGGCGATCGACGATTTCGGCACCGGCTATTCCTCGCTGTCGTACCTGCACCGCTTCCCCATCCACACCATCAAGATCGACCAGTCCTTCGTCAAGGAGATCCACGACGAACACGGGCACTATCCGGTGATCCTGGCGATCATCTCGATCGCCCGCGGCCTGGGGCTGCACTTGATCGCCGAAGGCGTCGAGACCGACGTGCAGGCGCGTTATTTGAAGGCAAACGGCTGCCTGACCATGCAGGGTTACCTGTATCACCGGCCGATCGCCCTGTCGCACTTCATCGGCCTGCTCGGCGAACAGGGTAGCGCCTCCGCCGATGCCGGCGCGCCCCAGGCGGCGGCGCCCCACCTCGTCGTCATTCCCACCTGAGTGGCGCCGGCGATGCCCCATTCCGCCGCGCCGGCGCGTCCCGACGGCCGTCACACGGCTGAATTCCTGCGCGTCAAAGCGCTCGCCGAAAAAGGCGTCGCCAGCGCCCAGCACTCGCTCGGTTTCATGTACGTCAACGGCCAGGGCGTGCCGCAAAATCATGAGCTGGCCGTGGCCTGGTACCGCATGGCGGCCACGCAGGGCCTCGAACAGGCCCAGTACAACCTCGGCGTGATGTACCAGAAGGGCCAGGGCGTGGGCCAGGACTACCTGCAGGCGCTGGAGTGGTACCAGCGCGCCGCCGAACAGGGCTACGCCGCCGCCCAGTACAACCTGGGCTGGCTGTATGCCAAGGGCCAGGGTGTGCCGGTCGACGTGCACCAGGCGATGCACTGGTTCAGCCAGGCCGCCAGCCAGGGCGACCCGGGCGCGCAAAACAACCTGGCCATGATGTACGAAACCGGCAAGGGCGTGCCGCAGGATTTTAAACAGGCCATCGCCTGGTACCGCAAGGCGGCCGAGCAGGGATATGCGCGCGCCCAGTTCAATCTCGGTCTGCGCTACGACAACGGGCAGGGCGTGCAGCAGGATCGCCAGCAGGCACTGTCGTGGTTTCGCAAGGCCGCCGAGCAGGGCTACGCTGCCGCCCAGTTCAATGTCGCCCTGCGCTACGAGCAGGGGGTCGACGTCCCCCACGACATGAAAAAGGCGGTCAGTTGGTACACCAAGGCGGCCGAGCAGGGCCACGCCAGTTCGCAGTTCAACCTCGGCCTGATCTTCGATCAGGGCCAGGGCGTCGAGCGCGACGAGGCGGCCGCGCTGGGGTGGTTCAGGAAAGCCGCCGACCAGGGCCACGCCGGCGCCCAGGACAACCTCGGCCTGCGCCACGAATACGGCCAGGGCGTCGAGCGCAATGCCGCGCGTGCCGCCCACTGGTACCGCAAGGCGGCGCTGCAGGGTTTCGCCAGCGCCCAATACCACCTGGGCCAGCTGATCGACAGCGGCCATGGCGGCGACGGCGTCGAACCGGACCGCAGCCAGGCCGTCGAGTGGTACCGAAAGGCCGCCGAACAGGGCCACCTGCGCGCCCAGTTCGACCTGGCCCTGTGTTACGAAAGCGGCGCCGGCATCGAACAGGACATGGCGGCGGCCTTGCACTGGTATTTGCGCGCGGCCGAGCAGGATTACCCCGCCGCCCAGTACAAGGTGGGCATGCTGTTCGACCGCGACGAGGGCGGCGCCGGCGACAGCGAAGCCTATCACTGGTACGTCAAGGCGGCCGATGCCGGCCACGCGCTGGCGCAGTTCGCCCTCGGCCTGCGCCACGACACCGGCCAGGGCGTGCCGCGCGATTACGCCGCGGCGCACGGCTGGTACCTGGCCGCCGCCCGCCAGGGCCACGCGCGCTCGCAATTCAATTTGGGCCTGATGTACCTGAGCGGGCAGGGCGTTGCCGCCGACGCCTTGTATGCCACCTTGTGGCTGCAGCGCGCCGCCCATGCCGGCGTCCCCGGCGCCGAACGCTACGCCAGCCAGGCCGGCGCCCGCATGAACGATTTTCAGCGTGCCCGCTACCAGCGCGAACTGCAGCAGCAGCAACCTTCCAGCGCGCCGCCGGCGCCGCCGCACGCCTGAGGCGCGCTCCCCACGCACTCGACAGCGGTGGCACGCCCTTGCGCTGAAAAGTTCCGCACCCCGGGGCGGCGTTGACCTGCCCCAGATTTGTCACGCTTTATCGGGCGGCGCGCGCACCACCATGGTGTAAGATACTGTATATACATACAGCAGGCATTGCGCTTTCGATACGCCATGGAATTGACCGACAAGCTGGAAATCCTCGCCGACGCGGCGAAGTACGACGCCTCCTGCGCCAGCAGCGGCGCGCCCAAGCGCTCGTCCGAGGGCAAGGACGGCATCGGCGCCACCAATGGCATGGGCATTTGCCACAGCTACACGCCGGACGGGCGCTGCGTGTCCCTGCTTAAAATTCTGCTGACCAATTTCTGCATCTACGATTGCCAGTATTGTGTCAACCGCCGTACCTCCAACGTGCCGCGCGCCCGCTTTGGCGTCGATGAAGTGGTCAAGTTGACCATCGATTTTTATTTGCGCAATTACATAGACGGCTTGTTTCTCAGTTCCGGCATCATTCGTTCGGCCGATTACACCATGGAGCAACTGGTGGAAATCGCCCGCCAGCTACGCGAGGTGCACAATTTCCGTGGTTATATTCACCTCAAGACCATCCCCGACGCCGACCCTGCCTTGATCGCGCTGGCGGGAAAATACGCCGACCGCCTCAGCGTCAACATCGAATTGCCGACCCAGGCCAGCGTGGAAAATCTGGCGCCGGAAAAAAGCGTGCACACGATTAAACTGGCAATGGGCTCGATCCGCCAGAAGCTCGACGAAAAAGCCGAAGAGCCCAAATCGCCCCGCTTCGCGCCGGCCGGCCAGAGCACCCAGATGATCGTCGGCGCCGACGCCAGCGACGATCAAACCATCTTGTCGACAGCGGAGACCCTGTACAGCAGTTATAAACTCAAGCGCGTGTACTACTCGGCCTTCAGCCCGATTCCCGAGAGTCCGAAAAGCGTGCCGCTGGCGCCGCCGCCGATGCTGCGCGAGCACAGGTTATATCAAGCCGATTTCCTGCTGCGTAGTTATGGCTTTGTCGCCAGCGAGTTGTTGCCGGCGTCGGGCGGCAACCTGGCGCTCGATATCGATCCCAAACTGGCCTGGGCGCTGGCGCACCGCGAGCACTTTCCGATGGACTTGAATCTGGCCGACGCCAGCATGATCGCGCGCGTGCCCGGCATCGGCCTGCGCAACGCCAAGCGGCTGGTGGAACTGCGGCGCATGCGGCGCATCCGCTATGTCGACCTCACGCGGCTGCGCTGCAGCATGAAAAAAATCGCGCCCTTTATCGTCACCGCCGATTATTCCCCGGTCAACGGCGCGGCCAGCTCAGAACTGTTGCGGCGCTCGATGACGGAAGTACCGACGCAGATGAATCTATGGACGGAACTGCAAGCGGCGTAAGCCAACCGGGCGACTTGGCCGGCCGGGTCGCCGCTGGCGAACCGGTGCGGGTGACCGACTTCGCCAGCTGGCGCGATGCGGCGCGCGAACTGCTGGCGGCCAATGTGCCACCACATGCGATTCAATGGCTGATGGCCGACCAGGCCGGCGATTTGTTGACGGGGGCGGCAGACCAGCTGGCGCCCGTGCCGGCGCCGGTGCCGTTTGTCCAGCCTGATCCGACGCCGGATTTGTTCGGCGCCACGCCGCCGCAGCCGCTCGGGTCAGCACCGGCCAGCCCGCCGGCATCGGCCCACATTTCGAGCGCGCGCGCAGCGGGCAGCGCGGCGTCTCCCGTGCGCATCTCGCGCCAGTTAATGGACATGCTGCAAAAGGCCGCCTGCTGCCGCGTGCCCGACCGCTGGGCCTTTCTGTACCGCATCGTCTGGCGCTGGCAGCATGGCGAGCAGGTGGTGCTGTCGGCTGCCGACGAGGATGGCAGCCGCCTGCACGGCATGGTCAAGGCGGTCAAGCGCGAAGAGCACGACATGCACGCCTACATCCGTTTCAGGGAGCGCGACGAAGCGGCCGGGCCGCCGCGCTTTGTCGCCTGGTTCGAGCCGGCCCACGATGTGCTCCCGCAAGTGGCGCAGCACTTCGCCAGCCGCATGGGTAAAATATCCTGGCTGATCGCCACCCCGAGCGCCAGCGTTATGTGGGACGGGGTCGACCTGCACTTTACGGGGCCGCTGTTGCGCAGCGAAGCCGATCTGATCGATGCTGGCGAAGCCTTGTGGCTCACTTACTATCGCAGCATTTTCAATCCCGCCCGCCTGAACGACAAGCTGATGAAAAGTCATATCCCATCCCGCTTCTGGAAAAACCTGCCGGAGGGCCAAGTGGTGCCGGAAATGGTCACGCGCGCCGCGGCCGGCGTGCGCCGCACCGGGCAGACCGAATCGGTCGGCCAGCGCCATGGCACCACGATCACCATCACCCCGGAAAAAGCCCAGCCGCAACGCGATGCCCCCACTTCTCTCGAACAGTGCCGCCGCTGCGATCTGTGGGAACACGCCACCCAGGCGGTCGGCGGCGTCGGCCCGAAAACAGCGCGCATCATGCTGGTGGGCGAGCAGCCAGGCGACCAGGAGGATTTACAAGGTAAACCGTTTGTCGGACCTGCCGGCCAGCTGCTCAATCAGGTCATGGATGAGGCCGGCGTCGACCGCCGCGCCATTTATCTGACCAATGCCGTCAAGCATTTCAAATGGGAGCCGCGGGGTAAGCGGCGCCTGCACAAAACACCGGCGCAGAAGGAAATCGAAGCCTGCAGCTACTGGCTCGAGCACGAGCTGGCGCAAGTCAAACCGGATGTGATCGTCGCGCTCGGCAGTACGGCCTTGAAATCGGTGCTGGGAACGGGCCACGTAACGCTCAAGGATACGCTGGGCAAGCCGATTGCCCACCAGGGCCGCTGGGTTGTGACCGTGTACCACCCGTCCTACGTGTTGCGGGTGCCTGACCAGGCCAGCAAGCAGCAAGCGATGAAGGTGATGATCGAGGGCTTGCAGATGGCGCAGAAGCTGGCCAAGGACGGCAAGCCGCCGCCATGAAAAAAAGCCGGCCCCGCATGGCAGGGCCGGCTTCTATACAGCGCAATCGCTTGAAAATCAGGCGGCAGCGAGCACTTCCTCGCGAATCTTCGCAGGCTCGTCGACCGGCTGGCGGATCAGGTAATCGAACGCCGACAGCGCCGCTTTCGAACCTTCACCGGCAGCCACCACGATCTGTTTATATGGCACCGTGGTGACGTCGCCGGCGGCGAAAACGCCCGGCAGGTTGGTGTGGCAGCGCGCATCGACGATGATTTCGCCGAACTTGCTCAACTCCAGGGTGCCTTTCAGGAACTCGGTATTCGGCACCAGGCCGATCTGCACGAACACCCCTTCCAGCTCGGCGTGATGAATCTCGCCGGTGACGCGGTCTTTATAGCTGATGCCATTGACCTTGTTGCCGTCGCCAGTGATTTCCGTGGTCTGGGCGTTGACGTGGACAGTGACGTTGTTCAGGCTATGTAACTTGTTGACCAGCACGGCGTCGGCCTTCAAGGCGTCGGCAAATTCAATCACGGTGACGTGCTGCACCAGGCCGGCCAGGTCGATGGCCGCCTCGACACCCGAGTTGCCGCCACCGATGACGGCAACGCGCTTGCCCTTGAACAAAGGACCGTCGCAGTGCGGGCAATACGCCACGCCCTTGTTCTTGTACTGCTGTTCGCCAGGCACGTTGACATTTCTCCAGCGCGCGCCGGTCGAGACGATCACGCTGCGCGAGCGCAGCACGCCGCCGTTGGCCATGTGCACCGACAGCAGGCCGCCTGGCTTACTTGCCGGAACAATCTTGTCGGCACGCTGCAGGTTCATGATGTCGACGTCGTAGTGGCGCACTTGCGCTTCCAGCGCCAGGGCAAATTTCGGGCCGTCGGTTTCCAGCACCGAGATGTAATTCTCGATGGCCATGGTGTCGTTGGTCTGGCCGCCGAAACGCTCGGCGGCAACGCCGACCCGGATGCCCTTGCGGGCCGCATACACGGCCGCCGCGGCGCCGGCCGGACCACCGCCGACGATCAGCACATCGTACGGATCTTTTTCATTCAGTTTGGTGGCTTCGCGCTCGGCCGAATTGACGTCGAGCTTGGCAACGATTTCTTCCAGGGTCATGCGGCCCGAGCCGAACAATTCGCCACCCTTGAACACCATCGGCACCGCCATCACCTGGCGTGCTTCGACTTCGGACTGATACATTCCACCATCGATAACGACGGTGTTGATTTTCGGGTTGTAGATCGCCATCAGGGAGGCGGCTTGCACCACGTCCGGGCAATTGTGGCAGGAGAGGGACATGTACACCTCGAAGTCGCCGCCGTCGAGCGACTTGATCTGCTCGAGGATTTCCGGCTCCACTTTCGGCGGATGGCCGCCGGTCCACAACAGGGCCAGCACCAGCGAGGTAAATTCGTGGCCGAGAGGAATCGCCGCGAAGCGCACACCGCGGGTTTCGCCTTGCTTGGCGATCAGGAATGATGGCGCACGGGCGTCACGGCCGGTTTCGTCGACCGTCACCTTGTCGGACAGACTGGCGATGTCGAGCAGCAGCGCGCGCAGTTCAGCGCTCTTGGCGCTGTCGTCGAGCGTCGCAATCAGGGTAATCGGGGAACGCAGGTTCTGTAGATAGGCCTGCAATTGGGTTTTGAGAGTGGCGTCAAGCATGTCGATATCCGTAAAGTTGTTTGAAATCAGCCTTGCAGTTCAACTGCGACAGTCCGTTGCTGCGATCGTGAAACACGGAAGGGCTGCAAGGCTGCCCGCCCTTCCGTTTGCTGCTACACGACGTATTTAGATCTTGCCGACCAGGTCCAGCGATGGGGTGATGGTGGCGGCGCCTTCGTTCCACTTGGCCGGGCACACTTCGCCTGGGTGAGCGGCGACGAACTGGGCAGCCTTCAACTTGCGCAGGGTTTCCTTGACGTCGCGGGCGATGGCGTTGTCGTGGATTTCCAGGGTCTTGATGACGCCTTCAGGATTGACGATGATTGTGCCGCGCAGCGCCAGGCCTTCTTCCGGAATGTGCACGCCGAACGCGTTGGTCAGGGTGTGGGTCGGATCGCCCACCAGCGGGAACTTGGCCTTGCCGACGGCAGGCGAGGTCTCGTGCCAGACTTTGTGCGAGAAGTGGGTATCGGTGGTGACGATGTACACCTCGGCGCCGACTTTCTGGAACTCTGCGTAGTTGTCAGCTGCATCTTCGACTTCGGTAGGGCAGTTGAAGGTGAAAGCGGCTGGCATGAAAATGATGACCGACCACTTGCCCTTGAGGGTTTCGTTGGTGACTTCAACGAATTTGCCGTTGTGGAAAGCTTGGGTTTTGAAAGCAGGAACTTGGGTGTTGATCAGAGACATTTGAAATCCTCGTGTGCTGAGTCGGTTGAGAAAAACTATCGAATGAGAAGAACTCATTGAAAACATGATACAGCAAAACGGTCTGCGCGCCGATTGGTTGTTTCAATGAGGCTGATTGAAAATGCTATCAGGGGTAAGGAGCGCGTGCACCACGCCTGTGCGGATATGCACCAAGCTGCACCGGCGACGGCGCGTCCGTGGTCTGTATGTCGCCGCGCTCGCGCTTTGCACCATGCTGCAGTACCCGGCTGGCCTGCAACTTGCTTATGCAGAAGTCAACGCAGCGTGCGTATATTTCAAGGGTTCTTATGTCTGACTTCACTGCCTCCTCGCCTGCTTCCTCGCCGGTCTCCGCCGGGCACGGCATTTCCGCCTCCACCCGCTGGGTGCAACTGGCCGCCGGCGTCTTTTGCATGATGGCGATCTCCAGTCCGCAATATGTGTGGACGCTATTTACAAAACCCCTGCTGGCGCAGTTCGGCGGCACCCTGTCGCAACTGCAGGTCACCTTTTCCATCCTGATCGTGCTGCAAACCTTTCTGTCGCCGTTCCAGGGCTATCTGGTCGAGCGCTTCGGACCGCGCCTGCTGTTGTCGGTGGGCGCCCTGATGACCGGCGCCAGCTGGGTGCTGGCGGCCCAGGCCACCTCGGTGGCGGGCATCTATCTGACCTACGGCGTCATCGGCGGCATCGGTACCGGCATCATCTACGTCGGCGTGGTCGGCCTGATGGTGAAATGGTTCCCTGACCGGCGCGGCTTCGCCACCGGCATGGTGGCCGCCGGCTACGGCATGGGCGCCATCATCACCACCTTTCCTATCGCCTCCAGCCTGGCCGCCACCAACTACCAGCACACCATGCTCACCTATGGCCTGGCGATCGGCGTGGCCGGCCTGCTGGCGGCGCAGTTGCTGCGGCGCCCGCCCGTCGGCTGGATGGCGCAATACCGCCCGGCCACCACCACCAGGCACGACACCTCGCCCGGCGAGATGCTTAAAACCCCGGTGTTCTGGCTGATGTTCCTGATGATGACGATGATGTCGACCTCGGGCCTGATGGTGATCTCGCAGATGGGCAGTTTCGCCAAGGATTTCGGCGTCACCGAAGCGATGGTGTTCGGCATGGCCGCCTTGCCGCTGGCACTGACCATCGACCGCTTCACCAACGGCCTCACGCGGCCATTCTTCGGCTGGGTCTCGGACCGTATCGGCCGCGAAAACACCATGACCGTGGCGTTCGGCCTGGAAGGGGTGGCGATGATCATCTGGCTGCTCACGCGCGACAACGCGGTGCTGTTCGTGCTGATGTCGGGCGTGGTGTTTTTCGGCTGGGGCGAAATTTTCTCGCTGTTCCCTTCCACCCTCACCGACACCTTCGGCACCCGCGACGCCACCACCAACTACGGCTTTCTGTACATGGCGCAAGGCATCGGCTCGGTGTTCGGCGGCCCGCTCGCCGCGCTCCTGCACGAACGCACCGGCAGCTGGATCCCGGTGTTCTACAGTGTAATCGCGATGGACCTGATCACCGCCGTGCTCGCCTACTTCGTGTTGCGGCCAATGCGCCGGCGCTATCTGGCGCAGAAGGGATAAGGGCAAGGCCTCGCCAAAACCCTTCCACAACCATGGCAGAAAGTGCTTATGAACCGCAACGACATCACTGAAAAAATCATCACCGCCAAAGTCGCCAAAGGCATCAAGTGGGAAAGCGTTGCAGCGAGCGTCGGCCAGAGCAAGGAGTGGACCACCGCCGCCTGCCTGGGCCAGATGTGTTTTACAGCGGACCAGGCAGCCATCGTCGGCGACATCTTCGGCCTCGATACCGAAGAGCAAAAATGGCTGCAAGTGGTGCCCTATAAAGGCTCGCTGCCGGGCGCGGTGCCGACCGACCCGCTGATCTACCGCTGGTACGAAATCGTCAGCGTCTATGGCACCACCATCAAGGAATTGATCCATGAAGAATTTGGCGACGGCATCATGAGTGCGATCGACTTCAGCATGGACATCCAGCGCCAGGCCGACCCGAAAGGCGACCGCGTGCAGGTGGTTTTGTCGGGCAAGTTTTTGCCATATAAGATGTACTGAGCGATGTCGTGATCCGGTTTCAGCCCCGTTTGCGCGGCCAAGTGACCCGCGTGGAAGATTTGGCAACCATGCGCAAACCGCGTAGAATCCGGCTCACGCGGGTGTAGCTCAATGGTAGAGCAGAAGCTTCCCAAGCGTGCGACTCGAGTCGCGAGGTTAGCCAAGACCTTCCCACCACGTTAAGAGTGTGGAAATTCAGTGCGCCACCAGGTAATTCGGGGTGGATAATGAAAGTCAGGAAGTCGAAAGCGTAGTTTGAAAGCGACGAAGGCTGTGTACAGCAATTGTCTTGAGGTGCGTCAATAACCTGCAAGACCGAGGGTTCAGCCCCTCGTAGTCTAGGAGCGGTGCGTCACTGGTAACGGTGGGGTGCTAAGCGCTCTGACAATGTAGCCACCCTTCGGGGTATGCCATTTCCGCGAGGAGATGGTTTGAGTTTGGCATTTGCGGCCAAGCGAGGCGCTAGGCTGGGTTGGATGGTTAACGCAAGTGAACTGCTATTAAACGTCGTCAAGCTTGACGGGTCATACGCATTGGTTTGTGGCTCGATGTGATCGGTTGTTTGCTTGCTTGGTGCAAACACGCTGACATTGGTATCACCGGCGAAAAGGCAGAACCTTCCCAATCCTGTTGGGTACACGGAACGAGGAAAGCCTGTTGTGTCGTCTGGCCCGTTCGGCAGACAAGGATGGCCGCAAGGTCATTTGAGGATGCAGCAGGTAGAGGATGATGGAAAAAGCGAATGCCTTCCTGTAATGGGGAGGATAGGAGCTGAAACGATCGCTCCGACGCGAAAGCGTGCAGACTTCCATCTGGTGATCTGTCGCAAGATAGGTCTGTTAATCGTACCCTAGTGGGGATAACGCATCCCCGTTAGGGGAGCAGTGCGTCTTCCCGGTTGGGTCAAGGCGGGTGTAGCTCAATGGTAGAGCAGAGGCTTCCCAAGCCTACGACGAGGGTTCGATTCCCTTCACCCGCTCCATGCTCCAGGAGGTTGATATGGACGCAAGTGCAGTTGCTTGTGATGTCGCCTCCCCATCTTGGCAGGCTTGGCACGAGGTTGGATGGGCCAAGGTTTATCAGGGTGTCGCGAGGCTACAGACTAGGATTGCGAAGGCAGTAAAAGCAGGGCAGTGGCGCAAAGTGCGCGCCTTGCAGAGACTCTTAACCAACTCGACCGCTGCGAAAGCAATGGCTGTGAGGCGCGTTACAGAGAATCGTGGTCGGAAAACACCAGGCGTGGATCAGCAAACCTGGAGTACGCCAGAAGAGAAGTGGAGTGCGGTAGAAAATCTCGGCAGGAAGAGATACAAGCCGTTGCCTCTACGTCGTATCAACATCCCGAAATCGAATGGTGAGAAACGTCCGTTGGGCATTCCCACTATGCGTGACCGCGCCATGCAAGCGTTGTATTTGCTGGCGTTAGATCCGGTAGCCGAAACACTCGGTGACCCCCATTCATACGGTTTTAGACGTGAACGCTCTACGGCGGATGCGATCGGGCAAGTACGCAATGTGCTTAGTCGTGACGTCTCGCCGAAATGGGTTCTGGAAGGGGACATCAAGGGTTGCTTCGATAACATCAGCCATGAATGGTTGATCGCGAATGTCTGCATGGACAAGACGATCCTTCGGAAGTGGCTGAAGGCTGGGTTCGTTGAAATGGGCAAGCTTTTTCCAACGACGGCAGGAACGCCACAGGGAGGCATTATCTCCCCGGTGTTGGCAAATATCGCGCTGGACGGGTTGCAGGCCGAACTCACCAATTTGTTTGCAACGGTGAGGCACGCCAGAGCAGCCAAAGTCAATCTGGTGCGATATGCGGATGACTTCATCATCACCGGCAGTTCAGGCGAATTGCTGGAAAACGAGGTCAGGCCACTGGTACAGAAATTCTTGGCTACCAGAGGTCTAATCTTGTCGGACAAGAAAACCAAGGTGACGAAAGTGACCGATGGTTTTGATTTCCTGGGATGGCATGTAAGGTATTTGGGGCAACAGCTCCTCGTGCTGCCATCGAAGAAAAACAGGAAGACTTTTCTGGGCAAGATCCGCGAACTGCTGCGGGCGAAAAAGTCTGCGAGGCAGATGGACGTGATCGAGACGCTGGTCCCAATTGTCAGGGGATGGGCCAACTATCACCGAAGTCAGAATTCGTCTCAGACCTTTGCTCGTTGCGACAATCAAATCTGGCATGCACTATGGCGATGGTCGTGTCGTCGCCATCCTACCAAGGGGAAGAAGTGGATCAAACAACGCTACTTCAAGTGCATTGAGGGGCGCGATTGGCGGTTTGCAGAAAAGGATCAGTTGCTGCCGATCCTGGCGGGATACCGCAAGGTCGATCACGTCAAGATCAGAAGCGATGCCAATCCTTATGACCCGGCGTATGACGAGTACTTTTCGATTCGGTTGGCAAAGCGGATGGACAAGACACTCGAGGGCCGCCGCAAACTTCGGTGGCTGTGGTGGTGGCAGGAAGGACTCTGCCCTCACTGCGACCAGAAGATCACGCGCGAAAGTGGCTGGCATCTGCACCACATCGTAAAGCGATCTGAACGAGGTTCGGACAAGCTGACAAATTTGGTTCTGTTGCATCCGAACTGTCATGTGCAATACCACGCCAGGGAATCAGCCGACCCTGCCGGCATCTCGAAGTACAAGTAGAGATGTTTTTAGGTTGCTTGAGCCGTATGCGGGGAAACTTGCACGTACGGTTCTTAGGGGGGAGGGTCCAGTGATGGAACCTTCCTACCCTCCTTACGACGAGGGTTCGATTCCCTTCACCCGCTCCAGTGAATAGCAATCCTTTTGATGAATATTTGCTCCGCAAAAGTGCGCCTGCTCCACAAAATTTTTGTTTAGAGCAAAACTGGCAACATTTAGCGATGAGCGTTAGGGAAGCGCTGATTAATTCGGTCGTTCCGTTCCCGCCGGTGCCGCAACCTGAGA
>JAQGNM010000296.1 GCA_028291845.1 Massilia sp.
TTGCAGCGCGCTCTCATTAGAATAATTCGGGCAAATACAAATACACCGTGGAACAAAGCATCCAGCGGTCGAGGTCCCTCACGAAATGGGGATTGCGCAGTTCGCTCTGCGCCCCACTCGTGCAAGCGAGCGACCGAGAGAAATACGTTGAGCTGAAGGTGGCTTGCTTCGTGAACAAAGGCTTCTACGAGCGCCCAAATATCTGCTGGCGGATCCCTGAAGAACAACGCGCCCTGCCATGTAGGATTCGTGAACGAAACCCGCGCGCTACCCTGGAACGGAACTATCATGTGCAAGTGCCGGCCCAGCTCTGCCCGCATTTCAGGCCAAGCGTCCTCGATTATCTGCAACGCCTCTTCCACTCGAGATCGCGTTTCCGCCGGGATTACTGGATACAATCTTGGCGACACCCCGATTTCGGGGCCAGTGGGCAGACCGTCAAAAAACGCTTGCACCATTGTATGAGCGCTGACGACTTCGATCCCTCCCTGCATGACGTCCGCCCGGAGGGCACGGAAGCCGCCGCCCAGTTCAATGCAGGACACTGCGCTGCCAAGTATTGATAAAGGAAAACCCCCCTGTTCCCCGCAGTCCTCGCGTCGAATTCGAACATTACCGTTCTGGTGGGTGAGCGTCACAATTTGCAAAGGACGCGAGGAATCCGCTGCGCAAATGTAAGTGTTGGAGCCGATTATGGTGAGGCGATTAGTTGATTCGCTGGCCAGGTGAATGGGTTCGACGATATCAAGGCCCTCGGACAGTGCGGCCCCGCAGATCAACGTGGCAAGCCTTTCACACAACCGGAGCCCTTTTCGATCTCCCTGCTTTGTCCTCTGACCAGCATATTCGCGTGCCCACACAAAGAATGTTGGATGGGATGCAACCAATATCCTTGCATTCGCTGGCATTTCATGCCACAGGGATGCAAGTTCTCTCCAACCGGGTGCCGCCTGTCTTGCGTTGAGAAGCCGACCGAGCGCATCAACGCGCTTGGCGATGGATCGATATTCGAAGTCTTCCTGGCGTGAACATGGCAGCAAGTGAATAGTAGCCTCCCATTCATCGTTTCCGTTCACGAAACCCGAGTTCACGCCCGCACTTTCATACGCAGAGTATTCAGTCGTCGGCCAGACCATTCCCTTAGTTGAATATGCGACAGCTCTTTCGCGAGCTTATTAACTCGGAAGAGGGTCATTACGGCGCACGGCTCGATGTCCAGGGCTGCAATATGACACTCCAGTGCCTCTTGCTTCTCGCCCAACCTTTCCCAGCAGTCCGCAGCGAGGGATAACGCCCGCGGCGTGTGCGGTGCACCGACAGAGGCCGCTTTGAGAAACGCAGTGAGCGCCGCTTCTGAGCCCTCTAGTTCGAGCAAGGTCTCGCCTAAATGAATGTGAGAACGCGGATCCAATGGATCGAGCTCCACAAGTTGCCTGCTTCGGTCAACCGCAAGCTCTCGCTTCCCTAGCGCGCGCGCTTCCTGGATTCGCGTCTCGATCACAGCGAATAAATTTTCCCGAGATGCGATTGTGTTGATCGATGCCGAGGCGATCGCCTCATGCGCCGCGTTTTCCGCCTCGTCGAGCATATACGACGCTTTTGTGCCATCTTTATTGACGAACGGAACATATGCGAATCCTCTGAAGAAAATACTCCGGAAAAGGATATCGTTGGCGCCTGCGGAAGTCTGAATGTACTCTAGGAAAGTCTGTCTCGCGAGCGAAGCCCACCGCGCCAGCTCGTCGCGGTTCCTGGTAATCTTTGCGTGGTGCACCGCGAGGTAAATCTCTGCCGCAGCCCGTACTGCTGGGATCCCACTTCCTATATCTACCGATTCCGCGAGCTGATGTTCAACCGATGCCAGCGACAACCCGCACTTGAACGCGGCAACACCCCGAAGGCTGACCAAGTCGCTCCTCAATGATTGATCTCCAACCCGGCTGACGCGCTCTTCAGTCAAAAAACCATGGTTAAATTTGTAGAAACCCAACCGATTGACAAGACGAGCGACTCTAATACGTTTTAGCTCGTCGAGGTCGTCCCATCCATCAAGCCACTCGATCAGCTTCCTCCACATCGGTGACGGCCTGACAAGCGCCGCTATGTAGGGCGACAGCACATCGACACCTTCCTCACGGGTCTCACGCGCTAAAATTCGTCGTAAGAAAGAAGGGGCGTTATTCTGAAAGGATACCGTTTCCGACGCGTCGGTTAAAAGTTCCGTGAACGAGTACGCCACCCCTTGGGCGTGTAGGGGCGCCGCCTTTGCTTTGTCGAGGTCTGTATAGATCCTCAGGAACGATGCCGAAGGAAATGCGGGCCAAGGTTCGCGCGCCAATTGATCGCCAAAAATCTCGTTGCGCAGATTATCATCTTCCGCAGATGCGTTAAAATGGTGTTCCGACGCAGCGAGATAAATAAACGAACCATGAGTGGAAACAGTCTCGCCCATGAATTGGCCTGTCGAAATTATTTCTTAGTCGGACCGAGCTTAATCCTTTAGCAGATCCTGCTGTCTTTGCAGTGCTTCCGCAACCCGTTGATCAAGTGATGGATCGCTTGGCGGCTTCGGTGGAGGCGTCAAACCTGGCTGATTCTTTGGATCAAGCGGCGCCTGAGCAGGGCTGGTCTTGTAGTAGTATTCAGCCGCAACCAGAAGCCCGAATTCATCAAGTAATTCCTGTTCAGTTGCGTCGAGATCAAAATCATTTTCTGGATCTGGTTGCGTATTCACTGTAGCCCCTCATTAATTATGTGAACCTGCGGGAATGGTAGACCGATCGATATAGATATACGCCTCAGCAATTTTATCGCTAACGACTTTGAAAATGGTGCAGCCCGCAGTAATTGAAGGCGTCGACGCGGAACTTTGGTTGCTGTCCAGCCATTGGACTACGATATCATCGCCCGCATGGAGGATGCTTTCAGCGATGACGGACTGATTCGGTAGTAACTGCCAAGTATTCCGCTCGCTATCCAAATACGCACGGACGCCTACCAATTCGGTGGGGCCTCCGCGAACTCTAATGTCATCCGCACACAATTCGGCTATTGCCTTCTCATCGCGTGCTTGATGTGCTTTTAGGAACGCAACAACCGTCTGACGGGTGTCCATTGGAGAACTCCTTAGCGATAGAAACTTACATTTAGAAAGGGTAACGAATTACAGCCAGCTGCCAATGCAATGTAGGTAATCTTTACTAAAGGTCAGCGTACTGCCGCGATAGATGGATGTCAACGTTATATTTACGTTGCATGTGCTCTGGTGATCAAATCGCAACACCACATTGCCGCAGTTATTTTTCTAAAGAACGCTTCTTTGCCGTGGCGTATTAATGGATGCAGATCATTAGTTTTGTGTGCTTAGGTATAAAATGATTAATGGACGCTTTAGGGAACGCGCTGCGGTTCTCGGGCAAATATTTTAAAATTGTGTTGCCGCTTATGTCCACGTTTTACAATCTGGTCTACCGATAGCACAATTAATGATAAGAATTACATGAGAGGTTTCCCGCAGATGCGGGGACCCTTTTTGCTTCTGATGATATGGTCGACCTGATCGACTCGACACTGCTGACACAACAGAAAGGCGCACGTGAAAATCCTTAAAGTTCCATATGCGGAAAAAGACCAGGCCAAGGCGCTCGGCGCGCGCTGGAATAATGAACGCAAGACCTGGTACGTGCCGGACGGCCAGCCGACGGCGCCGTTCGAGAAGTGGCTGGTGGCATCGGCACCGGGCGCGGCCGGCGCCGGCGCGTCCGCCAAGCCGGCGCCCAGGGTCGATGCGCATGCCGGGGTGCCGGTGGTGGGCGCTCTGTATGTAGCGCTTGAGCACGAATGTAATCCGTTTGTCGAATGCGCCCAATGCGCGCCTGTGCTCGAGAAAAGCGGGTGGAAGGCGGCCCACGCGGCGTCGAAGGCCATGCTGCGCGCCGTCTGAGGCCGTCGGTAGGGGCCGTCGTGCTCCGTTCTCCGCGGCAAATTCGTGCGAAGTCCCCTACAGGCACGGTAGGAGTCCGCTTACTTACAGTCGGGCTTGATTGCATGGTTGGCGGCCAGTAAGGGGCCTATACTGGGTACTTAGATATTCACCAGGCCATAGCGATGAAACCACTTCATACCCACAGCAATCCGGAATTGACGCAGATCGCCAATGCTCTTGGCGTAAAGGAAGTATCGGTATTCTTGACCGGTGTCGAAGATGGCTTCGACCAGGGCGCCGAGCCGGCTGTCGTCATGCAGTACGACGAGCCAACACTGCAATGGGAATACGACACAGGCTGCCACGTCGGCGCATGCCTTGCTGCCCGCAATCGCGGCGAGCATCTGCACTGACAACAACAATTTGCGATTGAGCTTTTGCTTCGATTCGCCAATGCAAAGTGTAACTATCTGTTAAAAAACGCGCCAACAAGCATGGGCGCATCACAATGAGGTGGTACGCTTTTTGTGTGTGAGGTCGCTATGCGATTCCCTCTGAACGATTGTCGCCGGCGCACTGCGCCATTGGCGTTGCTGGCTGCAGCGCTGCTTGGCGGTTGCGCCGTCTATCAACCGCCGCCGGCAATACTTGCTGACGGTATAGTAACTTATTCCTCGCCGACCACGGTGGCTCCCGGCCCGGACTATCCGGCCTATGCGGTGGCGCCGTACTCCTACGCTCCCTATTACGCTCCGTATTACGCTCCTTATTATGTGGGCCCGCCAGTCAGCCTCGGGCTGTGGTTTGGCAGTGGGGGTTATCGTCACGGCTGGGGCGGACGTTATCACGGCGGTGGACACGGACACGGCGGTTTTCACGGCGGTGGATACGGACGTGGTGGTTTTCACGGCGGTGGATCTGGACGCGGTGGTTTTCACGGCGGTGGAGGTGGGCGGCACCGTTAAGGTATCAGGTGCGGGCAAATGCATTCCTTATCGATTGATTTCGCGCGGGGATAAAGCCGCTGTCGGCGGCAGATGTGGCGTCATCGCACACAGCCGTCGGCAGCCGACGGCCTCGGCCAAGCGCGCGCGTGGGCTTACAGAACACGCTGATTTTCTCGATTAGGGCGCCCTGTACCGGCATTTGTGCAGTCTGTCGCAATGTGGCCTTGTGATGGATCGGGTCTGGATATAGTTCACTCAACCCAACGAACTTAACAGACAAGGATCCATCATGAACATCGCCAAACACATGGAATTCATCTTCATCGGCGCCCTCGCCCTGGTCTCGGCCAGCACGCTGGCACATGCCGCCGTACCGGCGCACCGGGCGATCGAAGTCGCCACTGTCGCACCGGTCGTGCAAGCCGCGCCAGTCGCCGCGAACGCCCCGATGGCCGTGGTGACGATCACCGCCAAACGCCTCAGCGCTGCGCAAAAAGCAGCGCTGGGCAATTAATCACCGATCTGGAGAGCACCATGTTCAAACTGATCGGCGCCACCGTTCTGGCAGTCACGCTGTTGGCTACCACCGGCAATGCCTTCGCCCAGCAGCAAAGCAGCGAAAACCGCGCCATCGATGCGCGCATCACCAAGGTGAAGCTGGGCGGCGTGATCGACCTGCGGCTCAAACAAGGGCCGGTCGCCTCGCTGGTGATCGCCGGCGATGCCCGCTACGTGCCGAAAGTGGTCACCACGCAGCAAGGCGACACCCTGCAAATCGATATCGAGCGCGAGCGCCGGATTCATTTCGGCAAGGAGAACAGGGAGCAGCTGCGCGCCGAATTGACGTTACCGAATTTTAATGAGCTGGTGTCGCTGGGTGTCGGCGCGGCCGAGATCACAGGTTTTACGGGACAACAAGTACGCCTGGCGCTGGACGGCGCCGGCACCGTGGTGATGACCAGCCGTTTTCACAATGTCGATGCCCGCCTCGGCGGTGTCGGCAGCATGACGCTCAATACGGCCGACAGCGATAAAGTCGACCTGAGCCTGCGCGGCGCCGGCCGCATCGAAGTGAACGGCACCAGCAAGCAGTTGACGGCGCGTCTGGGCGGCGTCGGTAGCCTGGAAGCGCGCGAGCTGCGTGCGGACAATGTCGACGTCAAACTGACTGGCCTCGGAAGCGCTTCGGTATTCGCCAAAACCAACGCCAATCTGATGTTGACCGGGCTGGGATCGGCCACGGTGTATGGCAAGCCGACCAACCGCAGATCGACGGCGACGGGGCTGGGCAGCGTCAGCTGGGATTGAGCCACTTATGCTTTTGAGAAGCCGTCCTGATGGGCGGCTTTTTTACGTCTGCTGACTCGGTCGGCAGATTTTATTTGTTGACTACTTCTGCCGACCCGGTCGGTTCGATCCACCGCCTCGCTTAGCTGCGCTGCGTGCGCTGATTGCGTGCGCCAGCGCCATCGACCAACGCAGGCCAAAGCGCTGTCGCCAATGCTTATTATTTGATCACCATGTCGTCCTTGACGCTGCGCACGCCACGGGTGCCGCGCGCGATTTCGATGGCACGCGCACGGGCTGCCGGGCTGGAAACAAAGCCGCTCAGCTGCACCGTGCCTTTGAACGTTTCGACCTTGACCTCGGTGGCTTTGACGGCGGGATCGGCAGCCAGGGCGGCCTTGACCTTGGTGGTGATGACGGCATCGTCGACATATTCTCCGGTGCCTTCGCGCGTGGCGGTGGGGGCGCAGGCGACGAGTACCAGCAGGAACAGGCTGGCGAACAGGGTTTTGAAACGATATATGAACGCGTGCGTGAGGGGCATGGCGAAACTCCGGTGGCTGAAGGTGTCCCGCCATTTTCGCGTCAGCCGGCTGCGCGCCCTTGAGGTGCGACAAACGAACGCCGGTGTCGGCCGGCATCAGGGAGCCGGGACTCAGCCGGTCCGGGCGGCACGGCTGAGCGCGGCCCGAATGACACGGCGCGCTTCGCTCTTGCTTCGCGCCAAGTCGCGCCCCAATACCAGGCGCACGTCGACGTTGCCGGTGCGGGCCGTGTCCGCCACTTCGACCACCTTGCCGCCGAACTGTTCGGCCAGGCGCGCCGCGGCGGCGCCAAAACCGCGCTGGTACTCGACGCGGGTCTGCTCGACATTAAAACCCTTCTGGTTCGACAGGCGCACCACCTGGGTGGTGTGGTCGGCGATGGCACCGGACAGCGAGCGTGCCATGCCGGTCACGCCGTTGCCGTTGCGAATCTCGACACGCACCGGCGGCTCGACGACCTCATCGTCCGGCTTGTTGGCCACCGGGCGCAGCGGCGCCCGGGCGGCAACCGCCGGCGCCGGACGGTGCAGCTCGAACATGGCGCTGCCGGTCTGGCGGATCTCGGTGGCGGGAAAAGCGGCGGCGGCGTGCTGCTCAGGCAGCATCGTTGCCGCCGGCGCGGCTGCCGTCGCCGGCATGGCCGCTGGCGCCGGCACCGGTACAGGGGCCACGCCGGCGGCGGCGGCCAAGGCGCCGTCGATGTCGGTGACCACCGGCAGCGGGGTGGCGCCGGTGAGGGCGTAGTCGCTGCGCAGATCGTGCTGTTCGAGGGTGTCGGCCTGCTTGAGCATGCGGCGGGCGCGGTCGTCCTGGCCGACTTTCGCCAGCGCGTTGCCCAGGTGGCGCCAGGCGCGGTGGCTGAGCGGATCGAGCACGCAAGCGCGTTCGAGCGAGGCGATGGCCAGCTGGTAGTCGCCGTTGAGCAAATACGCGTAGCCCAGATTGCTGTGCACGAACGCGGTGGCGGCACTGTCGGTCACATCGAGCGTCAGCGCGCGCCACATCGAGATCGCCTTGGGCAGGTTGCCCTGCTCGGCGTACAAGGTCGCCAGGCCGTTGGTGGCGTTGAGGTGGCGCGGGTCGGCGCGCAGTGCGGTCTGATAACTGTCGATGGCGGCGGGCAGACGGGCGGCCAGGTGCTGCTGGCGTGCCAGCACGTAGGCTTCGTCGGCACTGATGCCGGGCCGGCCCTGGGTCGGGGCGCGGACCATCTGGCCCATGTCGGCGCAGGCGACCAGCAGCGCGCTGGCGCAGGCGGCGGAGAGGGTCTTGATGGTGGGGCGCATGGCGGGTCTCCTGGAATGCGATGGTTCGACGGGGTGATGGCGGCGCTTAATTGCTGACGATGGCGGGCAGTAAAGTGCGCATGATCTGGATCGCCGCCGGGCCGATCAGCACCATCAGGACGGTCGGGAAGATGCAGAAGATCAGCGGGAACATCAATTTGAGGGCGATTTTGGCGGCTTTTTCTTCCGCCATCAGGCGCCGCCTGGTGCGCAAATTGTCCGAGTGGACGCGCAGGGCGGCGCCCATGCTGGTGCCGAAGCGTTCCGACTGGATCAGCATCGCCACCAGGGTGTCGACGTCGTCGACGCCGGTGCGCAAGGCGAAATTGCGCAGCGCCTTTTCCTTTGTAAATCCGGCCCGCATTTCCATCAAAACCAGCTGCAGTTCCTGTGCCAGCACCAGGCTTTTGATGTGAATTTCGGCAGCGACCTTGATCAGCGCGCGCTCGAGGCTGAGGCCCGCCTCGACGCAGACGGTCAACAGATCGAGGGCGTCGGGTACGGTTTCGAAAATCTCGCGCTGGCGCCGTTTCACCAGGCGCTCGAGGACCATGTTGGGAATGTAGTAGCCCAGCGCGGCACAAGCAAACAACACCAGCAACAGACTTTCGTCGCCGGCCAGCCGGTTCGTCAGGGCCAGCACCAGCGCCAGCAGCGCCGGCAGGCCGAGCGCCAGCACGGTCTTCGAAGCGAAGTACAGGGTCGGCGCCGATGCGGTGCGCCAGCCGGCATTCATGAAGCGAATCCGCAGCGTCGATTTTTCCCAGCCTTCTTCCGGCAGCGACAGGCGGGTGAACGGCTGCGCCACCTTGGCGACGCGTTCGACCCAGCCGCCGTTTTCCAGCTGGCTGGGGGCGGTGCTGCCGGTGAACGTGTCGAGCCGCTCGCGCACCGGGCGCGGCGCGAAAAGCAAAATGCAGGCGCCGGCCAGACCGACGACGACGGCGAAGACGATCAGCAAGAAGAGCAGTTGCGGTGCGTTCATGGCGTCTCCTAGATACGAATGCGAATGAGCTTGCGCAGCCAGAGCAAACCGAGCAGCAGCATGCCGGCGCCATACCACAACAAGCGCACGCCCAGCGGATCGGTCCACAGCACGGCGACATAGGCGGGGCTGGTCAGGCTCATGGTCAGCATCAGGGCGAACGGCAGCAAGCCGAGCACCCAGGCCGACATCCGTCCCTCGGCCGACAGCACGCGCACCTGGGCCACCAGTTTTAAACGCGCGCGGATGATATGGCTGATATTGCTGAGGATTTCAGCCAGGTTGCCGCCCGCTTCGCGCTGGATCAGCACGGCGATGACGAGGTAGCGCAGATCGGTCAGGGGAATGCGGCCGGCCATGTTGGTCAAGGCTTCGTGCATCGGCACGCCGTAGTTGATTTCTTCGTGGGCGCTGCGAAACTCGCCGCTCAGCGGTTCGGCCAGTTCGGTGCCGACCATCTGCAGGGTATTGCTGAACGAATGGCCGGCGCGCATCGCACGCGCCAAAAAGTCGGCCGCTTCGGGCAGCTGCTGCTCGATTTTTTGCAGGCGCAGGCGGCGCGCGCGGCGCAGCAAGGCGTACGGTATCAGCATGCACGACATGCCGACGGCGACATGCACCGGCAGCGGCGCCGCCGGCCACATTTGCGTCGCCAGCAGACCGGCCAGCAGCAGGGCGGCGCTCCACGCGCTGAACTGGGCCACCGACCATCTTTCGCCGGCCTGCTGCAGCAGCTTGTCGATGGCGCGCGCCAGCGCCATCCGATGCAGCAGGCGGTCCAGCAGGTCGCTCTTGCTGTAGCGACGCTGCTTGAGGATCGAGATGCGTTCGGCGGCGCTGCGCGGTTGATCGGACATCACCCGCAAACGCCGCGCGATACGGCGGGCGCCGCCGCCGTGGGTATCGGTCCACCACAGATAGGCGCCTTCCACCAGCAAAATCGCCGCGGCGAAAATCAGTACTGCGAAACCATAAAAGACGCCACTCATGTCGTCCCCCTTCGCTATTGAGGATTATTCGAATATCCGGTCCGGGTCGTACACCGTGTCGGCCACCTGCGCGCCGAACAGGCGTAGGCGGTCGGCGAAGCGGGGGCGCACGCCGGTGGCGCAAAAGTGGCCTTGCACCCGACCGTCGGCACCCACGCCAGTCTGCTGGAAGCGGAAGATCTCCTGCATGGCGATGATGTCGCCTTCCATGCCGGTGATTTCCTGCAGGCTGACGATCTTGCGGGCGCCATCGGTGAGCCGCGTCACCTGCACCACCACCGTGATGGCCGAACAGATCTGCTGTCGGGTGGCGTGGGCGGTCAGGTTGGCGCCGGCCATGCCGACCATGTTTTCCAGGCGCGCCAGGGCGTCGCGCGGCGTGTTCGAGTGAATCGTCGCCAGCGATCCTTCGTGGCCGGTGTTCATCGCCTGCAGCATGTCCATCGCTTCCGGGCCGCGCACCTCTCCCAGGATGATGCGGTCGGGGCGCATGCGCAGGGCATTTCTGACCAGCGCGCGCTGCGTCACTTCACCCTTGTTTTCGAGGTTGGCGGGGCGGGTCTCGAGACGGACCACGTGCGGCTGGCGCAACTGCAGTTCGGCGGCGTCTTCGATCGTGACGATCCGTTCGTTGGCCGGAATGAAACCGGACAGCAGGTTGAGCAAGGTGGTCTTGCCGCTGCCGGTGCCGCCCGAGATCAGTATGTTGATCTTCGCCATACCGAGACCTTGCAGCACCTGCACCATCGGCGGCGTCAGGCTTTTGTATTCGAGCAGATTTTGTACGGTGAGCGGCTGCACCGAAAAGCGCCGGATCGACAGAATCGGGCCGTCCACCGCCAGCGGCGGAATGATGGCGTTTACGCGCGAGCCGTCGGGCAGGCGGGCATCGACCATCGGACTCGATTCATCGACCCGGCGGCCGATCCGCGAGACGATTTTTTCGATGATCTTCATCAGGTGGGCATTGTCGTGAAAAGACACCTCCGTCAGTTCGAGCTTGCCGCGGCGCTCGACATAAACCTTGTTGTAGGTGTTGACCAGGATGTCGGAGACGGTGGGGTCGGCCAGCAGCGGTTCGAGCGGGCCGAAGCCGAGCATTTCGTGCTGAATGTCGAGCACCAGGTTGTGGCGCTCGCTTTGGTTCAGGACGATCCGTTCTTCTTCGATGATGCGCTGGATCAGCAGCGCCAGTTCATGCTTGAACTGCTCGGCGGTCAGCCGTTTCAGGCGCTCGAGATCGATGCGGTCGAGGATCATCTGGTGCATGCTTTTCTTCAGGTCCTGGTAGGCCTGGTTGAAAGCATCTGACAGCGCCGCCGCTGCAGCCGGCGCCACTTGCGCCACTTCTGTCGTTGCCAGCCGTTCGCGTAGAGTCATGGTCGCTCCGTGAGATTAAACTTCGCTGTCGCCGCGGCCGAAAATACGGTCGAACAGGCCTTTGTTTTCCGTCACCCGGCGCGTCGCCACCAGCTCGACCAGCTCGATCAGGCTGCGCGCCACCGCCGAGGAACGCGACAGCTGCAACACCGGCACGCCCTGGTTGACCGAGTCGGTCACCGCCATGTAATCGTTGGGGATCGTGTGCAGCACTTCGGCGCCGAGCGCCGATTGCAGGTCCTGCAAACGCAGCTTGCCGCCCTTTTCGTAGCGGTTGACGATCAGCTTGGTGTTGTCGGCCGGGTAGCCGAGCGAGCGGAAAATATCCAGCAGGCGGCGGCCGTCGCGGATATCCGGCAGGGCCAGCTGTAGGATTGGATAGATGGCATCGGCGTTGTCGAGCGCGCGCAAGGAGATGGCGTCGATCTGACGGCCGACGTCGAGGACGATGAAATCGTAGTGCTGGCGCGCCACGCGCAGCAGCGTGTCCATGTGCTCGGGCTTGAGATTGCCGGCGTGGACAGGATCGTCCGCCGCCGCCAGCACGCCGAAACCGGCGCCCACGTGAACCAGGCAGGATTCCAGAAACGGCCCGTCGATGCGGCCGATCTGGCTGCACACATCGGCCAGCGTCATCACCGGCTTCTGGTCCGATACATACAGCGCGGCGTCGCCGAACTGGCCGTGCAGATCGATCAGCATGACTTTTTTGTCGGCCAGCGTGGCCAGCGCATAGCCGAAGTTGGTCGACAGGAAGGTGGCGCCGCTGCCGCCCTTGCAGGCGATGAAGGCCAGCACCTTGCCGTCGTGTTTGGCCTGGATGCCGCTGGTATTGGTGATGCGGTCGAGCGCCTCGTGAAATGCGTGGTGCACCAGCGGCAGCGGCAGTACCTCGCGGACCCCGGCGCGCATGGCGCGGATCAGCAGATCGTGCTGCTCGATGGCGCCGGTCAGCAAGATGAAGTTCGACGCGGCGTGCTGCCTGCAGAAGCGGTCGAGCAGGCCGACGTCGCCGGCGTCGCCGTCCTTGGCGTCGATGATCACCAACTCCGGCGGCTCGGCCAATGGACGGTCGAGCGCATCGCGCAGGTTGGCCCGGGTGGCGCCGATGTGCAGCGGTGGCACCCGGGCGGCGCCTTGCGCGGCGATTTCATCGTGCAGCGGACCGTCGCGGCTGATCAGCAAGGTTTTCATCATCGATTCCCAAAACAGGCGCTGGCGTGCACATGCAGGGCCGCGCCAGCGGCCGACCCTGCGCTCCGGTCAGCGGCGCTGCACCAGTGTGGTGTCCGAATCGGCGCCTTGCTTGCCAAACGATTTCTCGTATTTCTGCTGCAGGTGAACGGCGCTGGCGCCGTCGATGCCGTTGACGGGATTGGTATTGCGTACCGCTTCCGGGTGGGCGACCTGGGACGCCAGGGTGGCGCGCACCGCCCGCGAGCCGGCGGTTTCAAGCTGCAGCGACGGCGTGCGGCAGGCGCTCAGGCACAGGGCCAGCAAGGCGGCGGTGCAGCGGGGAGAGAGGATAATGGTCACGATGGGTCCTTTTATTTGAGTTCGAAACCGCGCGCTGCGGACGCTGACGTGGTGGCCGGTGTCGTGCTGGCCGCCGGCACCGGCGCGGCGGCGCTGGAGGCGGCAGGCACTGCGGGGGCGCCTTCGATCTTCCCGCCCAGCAGGCGCCCGAAACGGCTTGGCGCGCCCACCGTATCGGTTGGCAGACTGTAGTTCGGCGGCAGCGGCTTGACCAGGTGCGGCGTGATCACGAACAGCAGTTCACTGCGCTCTTCCTGGAAGTCGGAGCTGCGGAACAGTGCACCCAGAATCGGCACTTCGCCAAGCAGCGGCGTGCCTTTCGAACCGCTGGTCATATTGCTCTTGATCAGGCCGCCGATGGCGAAGCTCTGGCCGTCGTACAGTTGCACCGTGGTACTGGCGCGGCGCGTGGTGATCAAAGGCAGGACCAGATTGTTGATCTGGCCGCCGGCCGAAAAGCCGACGCCTTCGCGCGACAATTCGGACACTTCCGGCGCCACGTGCAGATTGATGCGTCCGCCAGCCAGAACCGTCGGCGTGAATCGCAAGCCAACCCCGAACTCGCGCTCTTCCAGAATGACCTTGCCGTAGTCCTGCGCCACCGGGATGAAGATCTTGCCGCCGGCGAGGAAGGTGCCCTCCTGGCCGCTGATCGCCATCACGTTCGGCTCGGCCAGGATACGTACCAGGGCGTTTTCGCGCTGCGCTTCGAGCGACAGCTGGGTGCCGTTGGACTTGCGCGCATCGAAGGCGCCGCCGGCGCGGCCGGTGAGGAAATTGGCCACCAGGGCGGCGGCCCAGCTGCCCGAATTCATCTTGATGATGGACCCAGCCTCGAGCCGCTCGAGCAGGGTTTTCGACACTTCCGCCACCTTCACTTCCAGCATCACCTGCTGCGGCGCGCTCACGCTCAACATGTTGATGACGCGCACCCCGGCGCCGGCGCCGCCGCCGGCGGCTGAATCGGTCGGCGCGGCCGGGTCGGTCTTGCCGACGGCGGCCAGGGCCTGCACCGGCCGGCGCACGAAGGCGGCCGCCAGTTCGTTGACGCGCGCTACCGTGGCGGTATCGGCGACAGTACCGCTGATCACCAGTGAATCGGCGGCGGCCGTCACCTGAATCTGCTTCTCATCGGGCAGCAAGCTCGCCAGTGTTGCCTGAAACGCGCCGGCGTCCATCGTCACCACGATATCGACCACGCTGCAAGCGCCGCTTTTGCCCTGGATGATCATGTTGGTGCTGCCGATATCGATGCCGGCCAAATACAAGGTATCGGGCGCCACCAGCAGCGCCTGCACCACGCCAGGGTTGCCGACGCTGCGGTGCAGGACCGGTTCCGGCAGGCGCATCATCGCTGATTTGCCCAGTTGCAGCGACATATTGCCGGGCTTGGCGCCGTCGCCGCTGCAGCGGGGGCCGACGTCGCCGCGCTGGGTCACCGGGGCAGGCGCTGCCGCGGCCGGCTTGACCGGCACCGCCGCGAGTGCGCTGCCGGCGCTTGCCGCCAGCGCGATGCCGCTGATGAAGCGGCGGGCCCGCATCGAAGCCTGCTGTCTGACGCTGTTGTCCATGGCGTTCATCCTGTAATAAGGGAGTAAATGAAACAGGGAATCAAAAACACTCTTGCGATACGTTCACGCCGTTCAGTACGCTGACGCAGTTGCGCTTGGCCAGCACCACCGGCAAGGCGGCCGGGCGCGGACGCGGCGGCGCCTTCTGCACCACCACCACCGCAGGCTTGATCAAGGGTTCTTCTTTCAGCAAGGTGCGCTTGGTGGCGCCGTCGCTGTGCACGTCGCCGCTGTCGAACTGGTTGCGCAAAGCCAGCGACAAGGTGCCCACGCTGCGCGCGAGGTCGAGGTGCTCGGCCTGGGCGGGCGTCACTTCCAGGGTGACGGCGTTGACCACCCGCGGCTTGCTTTCGTCACGCCCGACGTCCTGCGCCACCGCCAGCACGAGGATGCGTTCGAGCACGATCTTCGAGACGCTCAACTCGCTCGAACGTTCGCCGTTCGGCGCGTCCTTCTGGGTGCTGACGATGACGTCGACATAATTGCCCGGCAAAGCGAAGCCGGCCACGCCGATGACATCGTTGACGCGCACCGTGATGGCCCGGTTGCCCTGGGCAATCAGCGAAGACAGGCCGGCATCTTTCGACGCCAGTTTGACTTCGGTGATCGCCTCGCCGGCCACGAAGCTGTCCTTGACGACCCGGTTGAGCAGCTTGGCGATTTCGAGGTAGCTGCCCTCGCCCGGATGCTCGACCGGCTTGTCGGACATTTTCAGCATATCCGGCGTCAACGGCTTGCCTTGCGGGATAGCCACCGCCGCGACGACAACGTGCCTGGCCGTGCTTGGCGCCGGCGGCAGCAGCCAGCGCCAGGCAACCGCCACGGCCGCCAGGCCAAACAGGACGGCGAAGGTCAACATCACGATGGCGCGCTTGTTCTTCATGCTTTTTCTCCCAACAGGACTTGATCGGCCGCGGCGGACGCCGCGCCGAGCGGCGGACAACAGGCAAACAGGGTGCGCCAGGCATGATCGAGCGAGGCGGCGCACAGGCGCGGCGCGACACCGGCGAAGCCGGCGGCGTCGACGATGCGGGCCACCAGCTCGCGCGGCAGGCTGGCCAGCATCGGCTGCCCGGACGGCGCATGCAGGTTTTGCAGCAGGTGGGCGGCGGCGGCGGCGTCATACGGCACCTGCTGCAGGCCGCACTGGCGCCGCAGCAATGCCAGATAACTGGCCGCGCCGAGCGGACCCAGATGAATTTTGTAGGCGATGCGGCGCAGCAAGGCGGCATCCATCAATGCATGCGGCGCGCAACTGGTGGTGAACACGGCGGTGACGGCGAACGGTACCGTCTCGACATGGCCGCCTTGCAAGCTGAGCACGTCGACCCCGTGCTCGAGCGGCCCCATGAAACGATTGAGCAGTTCGCCGGCATCGCAGCGTTGCAGGCCGAGGTCATCAACGATCAGCAAACCGCCGCTGGCCTGAAAATGCGGCGGCGCGTAATACACGCCGTTGGCGGCGTCGAAGCGGCAATCGAGCATCTCGCGCGTCAGCTCGGCGCCAACGTGCACCACCGGACGCTGGCACACCAGCCAGCGGCTGTCGTTGCGGCGTTCGTCGAACTGACGCGACTGCAGGGGCGACGGCGCCAGATGCACCAGCGGATCGTAGAACTGCACGATTTGCTGATCGATCAGCACCGCGTACGGCACTCCGACCACCCCTTGCAACAGGCGACCGAGCTTGCGCGCCAGCGTCGACTTGCCGCAGCCCGAAGCGCCGTGCAGCAGCAGCGCGCGGCCGGAATGCAGGGCGGCGCCGAGCTGCGCGCGCACGGCGGCGTCGATGATGTCGTCGCCAGGGCCATCGCACAGCGCGGCGGCGAGTGCGGCGTCGCCGATGCGGGCGGCGCCGGCATGACGGCGGGCATCGCGCGCGATCACCTCGCGCAAGGCGTCCAGCGTCACCGGCGCCGGGCCGACGTAACGGCACTGCGCCAGCGCGGCGGCGGCGAAGGTCTGGCCGGGACCGGTCAACTGGTATTCGATATCGATATCGGAGTCGCCGCGGCGCGCCACTTCGACCAATTGTTCGGTCATCATCAGCGCCAGCGCCTCGCGCAGTACGCTCATCGACAGGCGCAATTTCCCGCCCAGCACATGCAAATGGGTTTTGCCGACCCGGGCGATGGTTTTGGCCAGCAGCGCCAGCACCAGCGGACGTTCCAGTCCGGTATCGCGCAAGGTGCCGGGCTGCTGCGGCACGATCGCTTCGAGCTCGCCCTCTGGCGGCAAGGCGCGGGCGGTTACCGGCGATGGCGCGGTGGCAAGGGAGGCTGCCTCAAACATCGGATTCTCCTGGTAATCTATATTGCCAAACGACATTGAACCGATTGTAGCGAGCGTATCGCCAAGCCTTTTTGACCCTCAGCAAGGATCGCCTTGACGAGCTCAGCAGTGGCGTTGTGCCAGAAAAAGCAGCGTTGCGCTGGCGATGGCCAGACCATATGGCAAGGAGCCCACGCTGGCGTGCGGCATCGGCTCCGCGGCCAGCCGCGCACCCGCCATTCCCATCCAGATCGGGCGCAACAGCGCCATCACATTGCCCCAGGCGGCGCGCCAGCGGCGATTCCACAACACCACCGCCAAGGCCATCACACCGCCGGCGCACACCGTCATCACGGCCACTTCGAACGCTTCGCCGGCCGACAGAAACAGGCCGACGGTGGCCATCAGCTTGACGTCGCCGGCAGCCATGCCGCGCAACACATATAAAGGCAAGAACACCGCCAGTCCGGTGGCGGCACCGCCCAAGCCGCGCAACAAGGCGCCGGCGGGAGCCGGGCCGGCCAGATGCAGCGCGATGGCGCCGGCGCCGCAAACGAGCAACAAGATATTGGGGATACGGCGTGTCGACAAATCGTTGCAGGCAGCCGCCACGACGGTGAGCAACAACAGCAACTCGAGTAACAGGGGGATAGTCATGATCGCTCCTGGAAGGGCGAGGAATGCAGACGCTGGGAGAAACAAAGGAGACGAACTGATGTCAGACCTACCAACAACCTTTCGGACAGCAGGCTGCCCGAAAGGTCGACTTCACATTACTTGTTCTGCAACTTGCTGACGATGTCGTCGAAGGTGGCGCCCAGCTGAACGCCCAATGCCTTGGCCGACAGCACGATGGCCACACCGACCAGTGCGGCGATCAGACCGTACTCGATGGCGGTGACACCGTTCTCATCGGCGACAAAGGTTTTCACTGCGGATGCGAATTTGCTCATGATGTACTCCATGTGTCTTGAACTACCGGCTGGAGAAACGGACCGACATGACCACTGAAAAACTTCAAGCAGCCGGCCTGCGTGCAAAATCATCGGCTATTTATTTGTTTGCCATTTTGTTGGCAACGTCGGTGAAGGTTGCGTTCAGCTGAGTGCCCAGCGCTTTGGCCGACAGGACGATGGCGACACCCACCAGCGCGGCGATCAGGCCGTACTCGATGGCGGTGACGCCGTTTTCATCGGCGACGAAGGTTTTAACTGCGGATGCGAATTTGCTCATGATGTATTCCATGTGCTTGGAGGAACGAACAAAAAACCAGGAGACTGCACGGCCTTCAGGCAGTCCAACCGCCTGAAGGCCGACTTCACATTACTTGTTGGCCATTTTGTTGGCGACGTCGGTGAACGTCGCGCCCAGCTGCAAGCCCAGTGCTTTGGCGGAAGCGACGATGGCGACGCCGACCAAAGCGGCAATCAGGCCGTACTCGATGGCGGTAACGCCGTTTTCATCGGCGACGAAGGATTGGATTGCGGATGCGAATTTGCTCATGATGTACTCCACTGTGGATGGAAAGGAACTACGTCTGGCGCCCGCAAAACCCACGATCAGCTGCTTACTTCTGGGAACTTCATTTTGCTGGCGGGTTTGCTGCGTCATTGAAGCCACTATAGATGCCAATTGATCAGGGCAAATTGAGCATGCACAAGTTTTCTCTCAAGTACATAAAGATGCCTTGAGGAATTCTTTTTGAAGAGGAGGAAACACCGGAAGCAGCGCCGGCGGCTGACGCCGTGCGCTGCGCAATACGGGTGAAGATCAGGCCAGGCTGATGAATTGCATCGGGTCGAGCTTCCATTTCAATGGCGACTCGTGGCTGACGATCTTGTCGCCGCCGCCAAAACCCACCGGCCGCGACAGGTCGACCATTTCAGGGCGAATGTAGCTGTTGTTTTTGCTGCTGAAAAACACGTTGACCTTCGGCGACAGCAAATTGGTGGGGTGCGCCTCGGTGACCACGCCGAGCCGCCCCGACTGCAGCATGACCATGGTGCCGACCGGATAAATGCCGACGCAGCGCATGAACTCCTGCACGTATAGCGGGTTGAAGTGGAACTTGCTCCACTCATAGATCTTGCGCAGCGCTTCCGCTGCCGACATGCCCTTGTGATAGCACCGGTCCGCGGTGATGGCATCGTAGACATCGACAATCGCCGCCATCTGCGCCAGTTCGCTGATCTGATCCTGACCCTGCTTGCCCGGATAGCCGCTGCCGTCGCGCCGTTCGTGGTGGTGCAGGGTGATGTCGAGCGGGATCGGGCCGATGCCGGGCGTCTTGATCAGAAAATCGTAACCGTCCTGCGGATGCCGCTTGATGATGTTGAATTCTTCCTCGGTAAGCCGGCCCGGCTTGTTGAGGATGTGATCCGGCACCATCGCCTTGCCGGTATCGTGCAGCAGCCCGCCCAATCCCGCCTGGTAGGTGGTTTCGCCATCGAGATTGCGCGAGCGCGAAAACGCCACCAGAAGGGTGCACACGGACACCGAATGCAAAAAGGTATAGTCGTCGGCGTTCTTGATGCGCAGCAGACTCATCAGGGCCCCCGGATTGCGCAGGATCGATTCGGTGATGTTTTCCACCATCGGCGAGATCTGGTCGAGCTCGATCGCCTTTCCCAGGCGCGCGTCCTGCATGACGTTTCTGACCAGGCCGGCCGCCTGGCTGCGGATCTGCTTGGCGCGCTGCAATTCCTCGCCCATGCCGGTGCGTGCAACGCGGACCGGCGCGGCCGCCAGTTGCGCCAGCTCCGCCTCGGTGCGCGCCTGCGCCTCCACCAGGGTCGGCGCATCCTGCACGTCCAGGCCGCGGCTGCTGTCGATCACCACGTCGTGGATACCGGCGTCGAGAATGCGGCGAATTTCATCGTCGGTCGTCAACAAAAACCGGTTGCGCACAAACGGATGCGTCATCCAGTCGCAACTGAGGTCATGGATGTACATTCCCAGTTTCAACTGGGAGGCGTCGATCTTCTTGAGCATAGTTGCGACTTTCGGGCAAGCGGAAGAAATAAAGTGCACGTAATGGTGCACTTATGCAGTATATCTAATTTCGTTGCCCCGAAGCATCGATGTGTTGTAAACGTGTTGGTTATTCTGCTTCATGTTGCATATCTCCTACCGCGGCGCGGCGCTGGCGGAATCGGCGTACTCTGTCGGTCAGGCGAAGCCCGCTGTTGACCGGCCAGCCGCTTGACGTTAACGTAAACGTCATATACCGTAGATGGTCACCCGAGGATCCCATGAACGACATCACGACCGCCGCCAAGCTGCAATCGCCGCAGACCGCCGAGCGCAAACTGGCCAACAAGGTGCGCTTCGTCACCGCCACTTCGCTGTTCGACGGCCACGACGCCTCGATCAACATCATGCGCCGCATCCTGCAGTCGAACGGCGTCGAAGTGGTCCACCTGGGCCACAACCGTTCGGTCGATGAAATCGTCACCGCCGCGCTGGCCGAAGATGTGCAAGGCATCGCCATCTCCAGCTACCAGGGTGGCCACGTCGAATATTTCAAATACATGATCGACCTGCTGCGCCAGCGCGGCGGCGAACACATCAAGGTGTTCGGCGGCGGCGGCGGCGTCATCGTGCAGTCGGAAATCGCCGACCTGCACGCTTATGGCGTCACCAGGATCTTCAGTCCCGAAGACGGCCAGAAAATGGGCCTGGTCGGCATGATCGAATCGATGGTGCAAGCTTGCGACATCGACCTGTCGGCCTACTCGCCGACCAGCCTGGCGCCGCTGCGCGAAGGCGACATCGCCAGCCGCCACCGCCCGCTGGCGCAACTGATCACGGCGCTGGAAAACGGTAAAGCGGCCCCTGCCCTGCGCCAGCAACTGCTGGAGGCGGCGGCGCAACTGGCCGTGCCAACGCTCGGCATCACCGGCACCGGCGGCGCCGGCAAGTCCTCGCTCACCGACGAACTGGTGCGCCGCATCCGCATGGACCAGGGCGACCGCATCAACATCGCCATCATCTCGATCGATCCCTCGCGCCGCAAGTCCGGCGGCGCCCTGCTGGGCGACCGCATCCGCATGAACGCCATCAATCCGTGGAACGGCCGGGCGCGGGTGTTCATGCGCTCGCTCGCCACCCGCGAAGCCGGCAAGGAAATTTCCACCGCCCTGCCCGACGTCATTGCCGCCTGCAAAGTGGCCGGCTTCGACATGGTGATCGTCGAAACCTCCGGCATCGGCCAGGGCGACGCCGCCATCGTGCCGCACGTCGACGTTTCGATGTATGTCATGACGCCCGAATTCGGCGCCGCCTCCCAGCTGGAAAAAATCGACATGCTCGATTTCGCCGATTTTATTGCGATCAACAAGTTCGACCGCAAGGGCGCCCAGGATGCTTTAAGGGATGTCGCCAAGCAGTACCAGAGAAACCGCGAAATGTGGAGCGTCTCTCCAGACCAGATGCCGGTCTACGGCACCCAGGCCTCACGTTTCAACGATGACGGCGTCACCGCCCTGTACCAGGGTTTATTGCCGCGCCTGGCTGAAAAGGGTTTGAACGTACAAGCCGGCAAGCTGGCCCCCGTCAACGCGCGCCACTCGAGCGCGAAGCACAGCATCGTGCCCCCGGCGCGCGCCCGCTACCTGGCGGAAATCGCCGACACCGTGCGCGGCTACCACGCCAATACCAGGAAGCAGGTGCGCCTGGCGCGCGAGCGCCAGCAACTGAACGCCGCGAAAATCATGCTGGCCGCGGCCAATAAAACCGCCGACTTCGACGAGCTGATCCTTGAGCGCGACAGCGCCATGGACGCCAACGCCAAAAAATTGCTGACCATGTGGCCCGACTTGCAAGCGGCCTACGCCGGCGACGATTACGTCGTCAAAATCCGCGACAAGGAAATCCGCACCAAA
>JAQGNM010000363.1 GCA_028291845.1 Massilia sp.
AGACATGCCGCATTCTAGCCCAGGCGCGGGTGTAGAATTGGCACGATTATTCGTAACAATAGACGGAGACCACCATGCGCGACCCACGCCAGATCGACCGCCTGCTCGACCAGTACAGCGAGAGCCACCGCAATCACACCAACGAATTGATCCACCTGGTGTGCGTGCCGCTGATCGTGTTCTCCCTGCTGGGGCTGATCTGGTGGATCCACCCGCTGGCCGCGGTGGCCGCCAGCGGCGCTGCCCTCGCCTATTATTTTCAATTATCAAAACCGTTCGCGCTGGGCATGCTGGCGATGAGCCTCGTGATGCTGGGCCTGCTGTATGCGATGCCGCCCTTGACGGTGCTGCCGCTGTCGATCAGCATTTTCGTGCTGGCGTGGATCGGCCAATTCATCGGCCATCAAATCGAGGGCAAGAAGCCGTCGTTCTTCGACGATCTGCGCTTTCTCCTGATCGGCCCGCTGTTCGTGCTGGGATTTCTGTATCGGCGGCTGCGTGTCGCTTACTGATGCTTAGTTGATCTGTTCGGCGGCGCCGCTGCCAATTGCCGGATCATACGGCGGTGGGGCATCGGACAGCTGTTCGAGCAGCACCAGCGCCGTGCACAGCACCACGTAGCCCAGCAAGATCCACACTTTCAGGTGCAGCGACGGTTTCATTGGCAGCCTCGCAAAACGGAAGAGCTTCATGATACCGGCGGCGCTTGCGGCGCTGGCGCCGAGCAGGCCGGGCTTGCGCCGCCTCAAACACGATTGAGCGAACTGTCGTTTTGCGGTCTTCGATCCCTGCTCCGGTGGCCTAGCCCACAGGAAACTTGGAACTCCCGTATACTTTCGCCATGCCTTCTCCCTTCCTGTTCCTGCTCGCCGCGCTGATCTGGGGTTCGACCTTCTGGGCCATTACTTTGCAACTGGGCGAGGTGCCGCCGATGGTGTCGGTGGCCTATCGCTTCGCGCTCGCCGCCGCCACCCTGTTCGGCTATTGCATGATGCGCGGCACCCGGCTGGCCCTGCCATGGCGCACCCAGCGCTGGCTGATGGCGCAGGGTTTTTTGACCTTCGGCCTGTCGTATATCTGCACCTATAACGCCGAGCAATACCTGGTGTCGGCGCTGGTCGCCGTGCTGTTTGCGCTGATGGTGTTCTGGACCCCGCTGTGCGCCCGCCTGCTGTTCGGCACCCCGATCGGGTGGCGCGTGTGGGCCGCCGGCAGCGTCGCCGTGGCCGGTGTCGGGCTGCTGTTTTCGCAGTCGATCGGCGCCGCCCTGCACGATCTGCAAACCGGCGGCAAAGGCCATTTCTTACTGGGCCTGGTGCTGGCGCTGGGCGCCACCATCGCCAGTTCGGCCGGCAACGTTTTGGTGAGCAAGGTGCGCGCCCAGTCGAGCGATGTGTTCCTGACCACCGCCTGGTCGATGGCCTGGGGCACCGCGCTGGTGCTGGCCCTGATCGCCGTCAGCGGGCAGTCGCTGGCGCTGCCGCAGGCACCAAAGTACTGGATGGGCCTGTTTTATTTATCCCTGTTCGGCTCGGTGATTGCGTTCATTGCCTACTTTACTTTGATTAACCGCATCGGCGCCCAGCGCGCCGTTTATGTCGGCGTCGCCTCGCCGGTCATATCCGTGCTGCTGTCGATCCGCCTCGAGCACTATCGCCCCGGCCCCCTCGAATGGCTCGGCATGACCCTGTGCCTGGCCAGCGTGGCCTGGGCGGTGCGCGCTCCGGCCGCCGCCAAACCTGCTTCACCGCTTGTTTGCACCCCTGTTGCCACCTCCGTTTCCACCCCTGTTGCCGAGATCCCATGACCGCCTTCACCATTCGCCCTGCGCAGCCGCAAGACATCGCCCACATCCACGCCATGATCGTCGAACTGGCGGTGTTTGAAAAACTCGAACACCTGGTGGTGGCTACGCCGCAACTGCTGCACGAGGCCCTGTTCGGCGTCAAGCCGTCCTGCGAAGCCATCGTCGGCGAGGCCGATGGCGAGGTCGTCACCTTCGCCCTGTTCTTCCACAATTTCTCGACTTTCCTTACCCGCAAGGGACTGTACCTGGAAGATTTATACGTCAAACACGCACAGCGCGGCAAAGGGTTCGGCCGCCAGATGCTGGTGGCCCTGGCGCGCATCGCCAAGGAAAGACAATGCGGCCGCTTCGAATGGTCGGTGCTGGACTGGAATGCCCCGGCGATCGCCTTTTATGAGGGCGTCGGCGCCGAAGTGATGCCGGAATGGCGCATTTGCCGGGTAGCCGGCGAAGCATTGAATGCGCTGGCCGCCGGCAAGGCATAAGTAATCGGACAAAAAAAATCCCACGGCATTCGAGGCCGTGGGCAAACCCATTGTCTTGCGATGGGAGGGGAGACCGGTTTCGCGTTGCAGGTGATGCGATGCAACCGTTGAATTGATCTTACCCCCGGGCAAATGGATACCGTTGACCTTGCTCAAGCGCGAGGCGGATGGCGTGGCGCCACCACTCTTTCCAGCAATTCGAACGCCGCCTGCGTCAGCAGGGCCAGCACCGCCGCCGGAATGGCGCCGGCGAGCAACATGGTGTTGTCGTTGAGCGCCAGGCCGATGGTGATGCGCTCACCGTAGCCGCCGGCGCCGATGAAGGCGGCAATCGTCGCCGTGCCCACGCTCATCACCGCCGCCGTCTTGACGCCGGCCAGGATCACCGGCAGCGCCAGCGGCAGGTCGACGTGCAGCAAGCGTTGGCGTGCGCTCAAGCCGAGCGCCAGCGCCGCTGTGCGCAGACCGGCCGGCACCTGCAGGATGCCGGTGCAGGTGTTGCGCACGATGGGCAGCAAGGCATATACGAACAGCGCGACCAGCGCCGGCACCGTACCGATCATGCCGAGCAGGGGAATCAGCATCGCCAGCAAGGCCAGCGACGGCACCGTCTGCAGCACCCCGGACAGCGCCAGCACCGGCTGGCGCAGGCCTGGCGCATACGCCGCCAGCACCCCGAGCGGAATGCCGGCCAGGCAGGCCAGGCCGACCGATGCGATCACCAGCAACAGGTGCTCGCGGGTGAGCTGCCACAGCTTGTCGTCGAACAGCTTGTTCATCAAGCCGCCGCGCTGCGCCGCCGGGGCTTTGTGCAGAAAGTCGGCGGCCACGGCGGCGAAGCTGCGCTTGCCGGTTTCGACGGCCGCGTTCATGGCGATCATCCGGGCGGCCGGGATCGTGCCTTCCAGGGCGGCGATGGCTTGCCACTGCGCCGGGAAACGCGCCGGCGCATCGAGCCGGTACAGCAGCACGGCGTCGTAGCGGGGGAAATAGTGCAGGTCGTCGTCGAGCACGCGCAGCTTGTACTCGGCGATTTTCGCATCGGTCGAATAAATGTCGATGACGTCGACCTGTTTTTCAGCCTGCGCGGCGTAGGCGATGCCGTGATCGAGCGCGCGCGGGGTTTGCGGCAGGCGGTAACGCGCGGCCAGTCCGGGCCAGCCGTCGGCGCGGCCGATGAACTCGTGCGACAAGCCCAGTTTCAGCTCAGGATGCGCGGCCAGTTGCGACAGCGCAGTCAAGCCGCTGTCGGCGCGCGCGGCCAGCGCATAGGTGTTGTTGAAACCGAGCGGCACGCCGACCCCCAGGCCGATCTTCGCCAGCGCCTGGCGCATTTGCGGCAAGGTGGTTGCCTTGGGATTTTTTAAAATTTCCAGGTCGATGGTGCCGATGTACTCGGGGTAGACGTCGATGCTGCCGGCCTGCAGCGCCGCCAGCACGATGGCGGTATTGCCCAGTCCCTGGCGGTGTTCGGCCTTGCCGTGGGCGCCGGCCGTCTGGGTCAGGATCTCGCCCAGCACGTACGATTCGGTGAACCGCTTCGAGCCGATTTTGAGGACGCCGCCGTCGGCGCGCGCGGGAGCGCAGCACAACAGGACGAGCGCAAGCAGCGCGGAAAATACAGTGGGCAGTGACAAGCAGGCTCCGGCGACGTGATCAGTCGCGCCAGCTTACCACCGCGGCGCGCGGCACGCCGGCATTGACTACACCGGTACAGGGATTGAGGCCCATGGCATAGGCCAGGTCGGCCGGCCGGTCGATGCGCCACAGGGCAAAATCTGCCCGCTTGCCCACTTCGATACTGCCGATCTGGCCGTGGCGCCCGAGGGCGCGGGCGGCGTGGATGGTGCAGCCGGCCAAGGCTTCGAGCGGCGTCAGGCGCCACAAGGTGCAGGCCAGGTTCATCGCCAGCAGGATCGAGGTCAACGGCGAAGTGCCGGGATTGCAGTCGGTGGCCACGGCCATCGGCACGCCGGCGGCGCGCAGGGCGGCGATCGGCGGCGGCGTGGTATCGCGCAAAAAATAATACGCGCCCGGCAGCAGCACGGCGACGGTGCCGGCGGCGGCCATCGCCGCGACACCCGCTGGCGAGAGATGCTCGAGGTGATCGGCCGACAAGCCCTCGAAACGCGCCACCAGCGCCGCGCCGCCCTGGTCCGACAACTGCTCGGCATGCAGTTTTACGGGCAGGTTCATCGCTCGCGCGGCGGCGAACAGGCGCCCGGTCTGGGCCGCCGTAAAACCGATGGTTTCGCAAAAGGCGTCGACGGCGTCGACCAGGCCGTCGGCGGCCAGCGCCGGCAGCATCACGGCGATCAAGTGGGCGATATAGTCGTCGGCGCGGCCGGCAAATTCGGGCGGCAGCGCGTGGGCGCCCAGAAAAGTGGTGGCGACGTCGAACGGCAGCTCGCGGGCCAGGCGGCGCGCCGCCTGCAGCATCAGGCGCTCGCCGGCCAGATCGAGGCCGTAGCCGGATTTGATTTCGACCGTGGTGACGCCTTCGGCCAACAGGCGCAGCAAGCGCGGCGCGCTCTGCGCCATCAACTGGTCGATCGAGGCGGCGCGCGTGGCGCGCACCGTGGCCATGATGCCGCCGCCGGCGCGGGCGATCTCCTCATAGGTGGCGCCGTTCAGGCGCGCCTCGAATTCGGCGCTGCGGTTGCCGGCGTGGACGATGTGGGTGTGGCAGTCGATCAGGCCGGGAGTCAGCCAGGCGCCGCCGCAGTCGGTGATGGCGGCATCGGCCAGCGGCGCATCTGCGCGCGGCCCGACCCAGGCGACGCGGCCGTCTTCGACGCGCACCGCGCCGTCGCGCAGCTCGCCGTAGCCGTCGGCGCTGGTGGCCATGGTGGCCAGGTGCGCATTCAAAAACACGCTGGTGCTCATGTCTCCGGCCGCCGCTGGTAGATGTCGACGATGAACACGGTGGCGTCGATCCCTTCCAGGGTCCACAGCTTGCCCGGCTCGAGCACCATGGCGTCGAAGCGCACCAGGCCGATACGTTCGTCGTCGCAGCTGACCGACAGGCTTTCGCCGACGGCCAGGAACAGGATGCTGCGCTGGCCGCCGGGGGCGAACTGCGCGCTGCCGTCGATGCGGCGGCGGCCGAACTTGTGCTGGCAGGCCTCGCGCCTGGTCATCAC
>JAQGNM010000432.1 GCA_028291845.1 Massilia sp.
CGAAATTGGCCAGCACGGTGCCGTGGTGGGGTGAACCGAGCGTGATCAGGCGCGCCAGGCGCGCGCTGCCATGCTGGCGCAGCCAGGCGCGCGCCACCAGCCCGCCCATGCTGTGGGCGACGATGGCGATCTGGCCGGCCCCGCTGGCACGCAACAAGCCTTGCACCGCCGCCTCCACCCGGGCGACGTAGTCGTCGATGGCGCCGGTCACCGGTTCCAGGTCGACGCTGGCGTAACTGATGCGCTGGTCCGCGAGGCGACGCGCCAGCTGGGTCCAGTAGCCGCTGTTGCAGCCGTAACCGTGCAGCAGCAGTACCGGCGGCGGTGCAGCTGCGCCGCTGTCGAACAGCACCTGCACAGGCTTGCAGTGCGCCCCGGCGCCATGCCACGACGATTGCAGCATGCTGGCGGCGAATTCCTCGCCCCACAGGCGCAGCCAGCCAGCCGGGCCGAGCCGAAATTCGGCCGGGGTGGCGCTGGCGGCGCTGGCGCTGAGCACAAAATTATTCGTGAAAATCAGCGCGCGCACCAGCACCACCAGGGCCAGGCTGGCCGCCAATGCGCCCGTCAGCGGCCAGCCGCGCCAGCCATGCAGTGCCGCCGCCACGCCAATCGCCGCGGCGGCCTGCACCAGCAGCAGCATCCTGAGCATGCGGCGCGCGCTGTTCATGGGCGCAGCTCGCGCGCCAGTTCGCTGGCCAGGCGCGCGCTGACCCCGTAGATCGACAACTGCGGGTTGGCGCCGACCGAGGTGGGAAACAGCGAGCCGTCGTGCACCGACAGGTTTGACACGCCGCGCCAGCGTCCGTCCGGCGCCACCACGCCGAGGGCGGCATCGCCCGCCATGGCGCAGCCGCCCATCACGTGGGCCGAGACCACCCGCGCCAGGTGCGGTTCGTATCGCAACGCGCCGATAGCCTGCTGCGCTTGCGCCCACGAGCTGTAAAGGGCGGCGTTTTCGTGGATCGGCTTGACCTGGCGCGCGCCGGCGGCGAACTGGATTTCGGCCATCGACAGGTACGCCCGCCGTACGCCGTCCCAGATCGCGCCCGTCAGCGGATAGTCGAGCAGCGGCGCGCCGTCCTTTTGCAGGCGCACCGTGCCGCCCGGCGCGTCGTCGTGAAAGCCGTCGCGCAGCAGCGCGAGAAGGGCGTGCTGGTGGACGAACTGGCGGCTGGCGGCGGCGTGGTCGGCGCCGAAGCCGGCGAAGGTAGTGGCCATCAGCACCGGGTGCAGGGGCGGCGCCTCCAGCTTGTAGCCGAGCGGGCCGTCGATCGGCGCTTGCTGCAGAAAATGGTCCGAATAGACGGTCTGCGGCGCGCCGGCGTAGGCGTCGACGCGCTGCCCGAACAGCGCCGCCGAGATCACCGTCGGGTGTAAAAACGTGCGCCGTCCCAGCAGCGCATGCGGGTCCGGCGCGTTCGAGCGCAGCAGCAGCGCCGGGCTGTTGATGGCGCCGCCGGCGACGATGTAATGGCGGGCGCGGACGATTACCTGCGCCGCGCCCGGCGCCAGACCGTCGGCGCGCAGCGCGCTGCACAGCAGGTGGTCGACCTGATTGCCGTGGAAGACCAGGCGCTCGGCGCGCATGCGGGTGAGCAGCACGGCGCCGCCGTCGAGGGCGGCCGGAATGGTTGTCACCAGCATCGACTGCTTGGCATTGGTGGGGCAGCCCATGCCGCAATAGCCGAGATTCCAGCAGCCGCGCACATTGCGCGCGATGGCTGCTGTCGGGATGCCGAGTTTGGCGGCGCCGCGCGCCAGCAGGTCGTTGTTTTCGTTGGGCGGCGTCAGCCACGGCCCGATGCTCAATCTCTCTTCCATCGCCGCGAACCACGGCGCCAGTTGATCGGGCGTGTAGTCGGCCAGACCGAACTTGCGGCGCCAGATTGCCAAAGTGGCCGGCGGCGTTCTAAAACTCGAGGTCCAGTTGACGGTGGTCGAGCCGCCCACGGTGCGGCCCTGCAGGATGTTGATCGCCTTGTCCGCCGTCTTGCGCGCGGCCGACTCCTGGTACAGCTGCGGGTAGGCGTCCGCTTCGCGCATCTTGAAGTCCTTCGACGATTTCAACGCGCCCTCCTCCACCATCAGCACGCGCAAGCCGGCCTTAACGAGGATCTCGGCGCTGACGCCGCCGCCGGCGCCGCTGCCGACGATGACGACGTCGGCGTCGAAGCGGCGGTCGGCAGCGAGGGTGCTGCCGTCGACCACCTGCCAGCCGCGCGCCAGGCCGGCCTGGATCGGGTCTTCGATCGGGCTCATTGCGCCAATACCTGCAAGGGGCCGGGATAGCCGATCGCCGCCCAGCTGGACGGCTCGGCGTACCAGGCGCCGAGGATCAGGTCGTGCAAGGCGGCGTAGGCCACCCGCAAATCGGCCAGGCGGTGCAGGCGCCAGCTTTGCAGGAAGTCGTGCATTTGCGCGGGAGTCGCTTCGGCCCAGCTGCCCGGCACGCCGGCGAGCAGGCGGCGCACCGGGCCCAGCGCCAGCAAGCTGAATAATCCCTGGATTTCCTGCTGGGCGCTCAGGGGCAAGCCGCGGATCGCCGCGACCACGCCTTGGGTGGTGACGGCAATCGCCGCCTGGTCGGTCGAGGCGCCGGCCAGCATGGCGGGGACGATGGCGTCGAGAGCGGCGCGGGCCTGGTCGGTGAGGACAAAGGCGCTGGCGGGCGCCGGGTGGTGGTAACGCCAGGCGCCGCCGCAGACGGCCAGGGCCAGGGCGGCCATGCCGCCGCTGGTAAGGAAGGTTCTGCGCGATATCGCCATGGTCGTCTCCGTCAGCCGGGTCGGGCACAGTGCCGCCCCCGGCTGTATTATTTCTTGGCGGCTTTCAGGATGTGATTGGCGATGCCGCGCAGAATATTTACTTCTTCCGTCTCCAGCTGCGTCCTGGCAAACAGCCGTTTCAAGCGCGGCATCAGTTTTTTCGGATTGTCGGCGTCGAGGAAATCGATCGCCACCAGCGCCTGCTCCAGGTGCGCGTACATGCCGTCGATCTGCGCCAGGCTGGCCGATTCTCCGTGAAAGCCGACCGGCCCGGCGGGCGCCGCCCCCGGTTCGGCCGCCATGCGCGCCTCGTACGCCAGCACCTGCGTCGCCTGCGACAGGTTCAGCGAAGAATACGCGGGATTGGCGGGAATATTGATCAATACATTGCACTGCTCGACGATCTGGTTCGGCAAACCGAAGCGCTCGTTGCCGAACACCACGGCGGCACGCAGTTCCTGCTGCCCGTGAAGGTGGCCGGCAAACTGGCGCGGCGTCCACACGGGCGGCGAAAACTCGCGCAGGCGGGCCGACACGGCGGCGGCGAAGTTGCAGCCTTCCAGGGCCTGGCCGATGTCGCTGACAATTCTCGCCCCTTCGAGCACGTCCTGGGCGCCGCTGGCAAAGGCGACTGCTTCCGGGTCTTGCTGGGCATCGGGGAAACGCGGGTTGACCAGCACCAGGTCGGCAAAACCCATGGTTTTCATCGCCCGCGCCACCGCGCCAATGTTGCCGGCCCGGCTGGTTTCAACCAGAACGAAACGTAAGCGATTGAAAACAGACGTATTTTTTTCAGGCAGGTTCATTTAAAATAGCGCAACCGCGCAGTTCGGGATCGGGATAATCGGGTACTGGTAATTTTAGGTAATGTTACAGTCGCCGCGATGATAACGATTTCGCCGTCGCACCGCTCTTTAATTCATTCTCGATCACATTATCGTTCACCGCACCAGGTTTCATGCCGGGCGCCGTGAGCGGCTGCGTTCGAGTACCGTCAATTTCCTGGAAAGCTAGCCATGCACCCAATGCTCAACACGGCCATCAAGGCCGCCCGCCGCGCCGCCACCGTGATCAACCGCGCCTCGTTCGACACCGCGCAGATCGTAGTTACTGAAAAACAACATAACGATTTCGTCACCGACATCGACCAGGCAGCCGAACAAGCGATTGTGGAAACGCTGCTGAAAGCCTACCCTGACCACGCCATCCTGGCCGAAGAGTCGGGTGCTTCCAAGAATTTGAACGACGAGAGTGAATTTGCCTGGATCATCGATCCGATCGACGGCACCACCAATTTCATGCACGGCTATCCGAACTACTGCGTTTCGATCGCCCTGCAGCAGCGCGGCATCATCACCCAGGCCGTCATCTACGATCCCGTCCGCAACGATTTGTTCACCGCCAGCAAAGGCGGTGGCGCTTTCCTGAACGACAAGAGAATTCGCGTCACCAAGCACGACCGCATGGCCAACACCCTGCTGGCGTCCGGCCACGGCGCCGGCCCGCGCGCGATGGATGAATACATGCGCATGTACGCGATCATGGGCGAAAAATGCCAGGCGATCCGCAATGGCGGCTCGGCCGCCCTCGACCTGGCCAACGTCGCCGCCGGCCGCCTCGACGGCTTCTATGAAAAAGGTCTGAAGCCGTGGGATATCGCCGCCGGTTCGCTGCTGGTAACGGAAGCGGGCGGCATCTGCGGCGAGTTCAACGGCGAGTCGCAGTACCTGCACAAGGGCAATATCATCGCCGCCAGCCCGAAGGTGTTCGGCCAGATGGTGCCCCTGTTGGCCGCGTTTGCCTGATGTGACGTAGAATACCGTCTCCGCACTGCGCGGGCGCGTCGACGACGCCTCCCGCGACACTTGGTGCGAGACAGAATCACCAGGCGGCACTGTTCCAGTGTGCTGCCGCCCGGTTTTCCAATCCGATTGCCTGCCACTGGCGCCCTTTATTTTTCAAATAGCGGCGACGGGCCGATCGACACCATAAAGTTACCATGTCATTTTCCCAACTCGGATTATCCGACGCCATCGTGCGTGCAGTCACCGAACACGGCTATACCGTGCCGACCCCGATCCAGACCCAGGCGATCCCCGCCGTGCTGGCCGGCGGTGACCTGCTCGCCGGCGCCCAGACCGGCACCGGCAAGACTGCCGGTTTCACCCTGCCGATCCTGCACCGCTTGTCGACCGACAAGGTCGGCGCCGCCCTCACCTCGAAGTCGTCGACCCGCTCGGTACGCACCCTGATCCTCACCCCGACCCGCGAACTGGCGGCCCAGGTCGAGGAAAGCGTGCGCGTCTACGGCAAGTACACCCAGCTGAACTCGGCCGTGATTTTCGGCGGCGTCGGCATCAACCCGCAAATCAAGCAGTTGAAACACGGCGTCGACATCCTGGTCGCCACGCCCGGCCGCCTGCTCGACCACATGGAACAACGCACCGTCGACCTGTCGAAAGTGGAGATCCTGATCCTCGACGAAGCCGACCGCATGCTCGACATGGGTTTTATCCGCGACATCAAGAAGGTCCTGGCGGCGTTGCCGGCGAAGCGGCAGAACCTGCTGTTCTCGGCCACCTTTTCGGAAGAGATCAAGGCGCTGGCAGACGGCCTGCTCAACAAACCGGCGATGATCGAAGTGGCGCGCCGCAATTCGACCGTGGAAGTCATTTCACAGAAAATTCATCCTGTGGACCGCGACAAGAAACACCCGATGCTGGCCCACCTGATCAAGAAGAACAGCTGGAACCAGGTGCTGGTGTTTACGCGCACCAAGCACGGCGCGAATAAATTGGTCGAGCAATTGAACGCCGACAGCATCGGCGCCATGGCCATTCACGGCAATAAAAGCCAGTCGGCGCGCACCAAGGCGCTGTCGGAATTCAAGGACGGCGCCCTGCAAGTGCTGGTCGCCACCGACATCGCCGCGCGGGGTATCGACATCGACCAGTTGCCGCACGTGGTCAACTACGACCTGCCGAACATTCCCGAAGACTATGTGCACCGTATCGGCCGTACCGGCCGCGCCGGCGCCACCGGTGAAGCGGTCTCGCTGGTCTGCGTGGACGAGCACGACATGTTGAAAGACATCGAAAAGCTCATCAAGCAAACCCTGCCGCGCGAAGTGATCGCCGGTTTCGAGCCGGACCCGACCGCGCGCCCGCAAGCGATCCAGCTGCGTAGCGGCAATCCAGGCCATCGTAATGGCGGCGGCGGCGGCCGTTCCGGCGGTGGCGGTGGCGCCCGTT